>CAOKKG010000012.1 GCA_948468985.1 uncultured Eubacteriales bacterium
GACTGCGCGAACTGCGCGAACCTGATGGAGGACGCGGCGAACAAGACCGAGGGCGTTGCAGCGGCGACCGTGAATTTCATGACGCAGAAGATGATTGTCGAATTCGTGGAGGGCACGGACGAAAAGAAGACGATGAAGGCAGTGCTCAAGGCCTGCAAGAAGGTTGAGCCGGACTGCGAGATTGAGCTGTAAGAGTGCAGCATACAGTACGCCGCGGGTGCGGCGGAAAATGGGGCAAGGAATATGACTAAGAAGCAGAAAAAAATGCTGGTGCGCATCCTCGTGACATCCGTCATGCTGATCGTGCTCAACTTTTTGCCGATCGGCGGAATATGGCTATTGGCGGCGTATTTGGCGGCGTATTTCGTCATCGGGTATGACATTTTGCAAAAGGCCGGCAAGAGCATTCTAAACGGACGCGCGTTTGACGAAAACTTCCTGATGGCGCTGGCCACGGTGGGCGCGTTCGTCGTCGCGGTCTGGACGAAGAGCGGCGACTATGTCGAGGGCATCGCCGTCATGCTGTTCTATCAGATCGGGGAATTGTTCCAAAGCTATGCCGTGGGCAAGAGCCGGCGGAATATTTCGGCCCTGATGGACATCCGGCCGGATTATGCGAACATCGAACGGGACGGAGAGCTTGTGCAGGTCGACCCGGATGAGGTCGAGGTCGGCAGCGTCATCGTCGTGCAGCCGGGCGAAAAGGTGCCGCTCGACGGCGTTGTGTTAAGCGGCAGTGCCAGCCTCAACACCAGCGCGCTTACGGGTGAGAGCGTGCCACGCGATGTACACGAAGGCGACGAGATCATCAGCGGCTGTATCGACATGTCGGGCGTGCTCAAGATCCGCACGACCAAGGCGTTTGGTGAATCGACAGTGTCTAAGATCCTCGACCTTGTAGAAAACGCGAGCTCGCGCAAGTCGCAGTCCGAAGCATTCATTTCCCGCTTTGCAAAGGTATATACACCGGTCGTGTGCATTGCGGCGCTGCTGCTCGCGCTGGTTGTGCCAGGGGTGCGGATGCTTGCCGGGCTGCCCGCCGATTGGGTGAACTGGATTTACCGTGCGCTGACCTTCCTCGTCGTGAGCTGCCCGTGCGCGCTTGTCATCAGCATCCCACTGAGTTTCTTTGCGGGCATCGGCGGGGCGAGCAAGGAGGGCATCCTCATCAAGGGCTCCAACTACCTGGAAGCCTTGTCTGAGGCGAAGATTTTGGTCTTTGACAAGACGGGCACGCTTACGCAGGGCGTGTTCGAGGTGACGGGCGTGCATCACAACACGATGGAGGAGGAACGCATCCTGGACTATGCGGCGCATGCGGAATGCGCGTCCTCGCACCCGATTAGCAAGAGCCTGCAAAAGGCATATAGCAAGCCGATCGATCGTTCCCGCGTGAGCGACATTGAGGAATTGAGTGGTCACGGTATTGTGGCCAAGGTCGACGGACATGCGGTGGCGGCGGGCAATGCCAAGCTCATGAAAAAGTTGGGCATCAACTATGTCGATTGCCACAGTGCCGGCACAATCATCCATATGGCGATTGACGGGGCATACGCCGGGCATATCATCGTTTCGGACATCGTCAAGCCGCACGCCAAGGAAGCTATCGCAGAGCTTAAACACGCCGGCGTGAAAAAGACGGTCATGCTCACGGGCGACACCAAGCGCGTGGCCGAGCAGGTGGCCGGGGAGCTGGGCATCGACGAGGTGCACAGCGAATTGCTCCCAGGCGATAAAGTGGCGCAGGTCGAGGCACTGCTCGCAAACAAGGGTAAGAAGGAAAAACTTGCCTTTGTGGGCGACGGCATCAACGACGCGCCGGTGCTCACACGGGCGGATATTGGCATCGCCATGGGCGCGATGGGTTCGGACGCGGCCATCGAGGCGGCGGACATTGTGCTGATGGACGATGACCCCCTGCAGATTGCCAAGGCAATCAAGATCTCGCGCAAGTGCATCGGCATCGTCAAGCAGAACATTGTGTTCTCGCTGGTGGTCAAGTTTGGCTGCCTGGCTCTGACGGCGATTGGCGTCACGGACATGTGGGCGGCGATCTTCGCCGATGTCGGCGTGATGGTGTTGGCGGTACTGAACGCGATTCGCGCGCTGCATTATGACAAATAAGCAATACCGCAACATATAAAAAAGCACCGGACCTTCGAAAAAGGTTCGGTGCTTTTTTGGTGCCGAAGACCGGGATCGAACCGGTACGGGTATCACTACCCACGGGATTTTAAGTCCCGGGCGTCTGCCAATTCCGCCACTTCGGCAATTCCTCCCTATTATAATGCGAAAAACGGGGAGGTGTCAAGGCTTAGAGCGTCGCTTCATAGGCGTTGCGCTTCGCGCCGGAGGGCTGTGTGATCACGCCGCAATAGCAAAATCCACTGGAGAGGATGGTGTGCTGCATGATTTTGTTGTCGGCATGCGTGTCGATGCGCAGCGACTGTGCGCCGTGCGCACGCGCCTCGGCCTGACATTCCGCAAGCAGGCGGCGGGCGAGCCCCATCCCGCGGAAGTCCGGGTGTGTGGTCAGGCGGTGCACCGTCTCATAGGCGCCGTCCTGCCGCCATGCGCCGTCGATCTCGACATAGGTCGGGTCAATGCCCGGGATGAGCGCGGCATAGGCGGCCACGCGCTCATCCTCCGTACGCAGCACGCGGCCGAGGTTCTTTTGGATGTCTGTCTCTGCCACGGAAAGCGAGGGGGAGTGCGCGCCCTGCCATTGGTCGATACCCTGCTCCCTTAAGAAGCGCCGACCCAGCGCAAAGAGCTCTGCGATCTGCGCCGCATCCTGCGCGGCGGCTTTTTCATAATACAGTTCCATACCTCCTATTATAGCAAAGCCGGGGGCGGATGCAAAGCGCGGCGCGCTTTTTTTCCCGGCGGGCGCATGATATAATGGAAGGGAAATCTCTTTATCTTGTTGAGGAGGAAACAGATGAAAATTGCAGTCGTCACAGGCGCTTCTTCGGGGATGGGCCGGGAATTTGTCCGGCAGCTGGCCGCGCAGGGCGAGGTCGAGGAAATCTGGGCGATCGCCCGCAATGCCGATCGGCTGTCCGCACTGGAGGGGACGCTGGCAGTGCCGGTGCGCACGCTGCCCATGGATGTGTCGGATATGCAGGCGGTGGAGGCGTATCGGGCGGCGCTCGAGCAGGCGCAGCCGGAGGTCGCCTGGCTCGTGAACAGCGCGGGGTTTGGCAAGTTCTGCGACTATTCGCAGATTTCCATGGCACAGTCGGTGGCGATGATCGACACCAACTGTAAGGGCCTGGTCGCGATGACGCTGGCGACGCTCCCCCATATGCACGAGGGCGCGCATGTTGTGAACCTGGCATCGGCTTCGGCGTTTCAACCGCTCCCGTGGATCAACATTTATGGCGCGAGCAAGGCGTTTGTGCGCAACTATTCGCGGGCGCTCAACCGGGAACTCAAGCGGCGAAAGGTCTCCGTGACCGCGGTGTGCCCGTATTGGGTGCGCACCAATTTCTTTGACACGGCGCACGCGCACGAGGGTGCGGCAATCATCACCAAGTATGAGGTGATGTACGAGGCGTGTGAAGTGGTGAAAAAGGCGCTGCGCGACGCCGGACGCGGGCGCGACATGTCGGTGTACGGCGCGCGCAACAAGTTCCAGCATGTGGCGGCCAAGCTTCTGCCCCAACGGGTCGTGATGAACATCTGGCAACACCGGCAGAAGCTGAAATAAGGGGAACCGATGGCATTCGAAAAGCTGTATAACGAGCTGTATGCGGCAGTAGCGCTCTTGGCGCTGGCACCGGAGCTGGCGGGCGACCTTGAAAAGGGAGAGAGCCCGGACTGGGTGGAGCCTGTGCGGGACATGGGCGTGGAGGTCACGCAGGCGCTGCGGCAGCAGGACGGCGAGGCGCAGAGGTTTTTGGAGCGCTACCTCGGCCGACGGGCAGAGGAGATCCCGCCCGCGGCATTTGAACGGTACGCAGGCGCGCTGCATTTCGACCACGGTCGGCTGTGGGGGCTGACGCTAGAGGCAGAGCAGGAATGGCAGGCGGGCTATGCCGACCGGGCGCGGTATCGCTTTGCCTGCAAGCTGGAAAAACTGAACGATAACTACACGCCGCACGCGGAAAACGCGCTGTACCTGTTTTTGCACACCGACCGGGTGACGCCCGCGGCGGCAGAGGCCCTGACGGCCGACCTGCGGCGCATCCAACAGGACGCGCCGCGCAAGTTTGACCGGGTGTTTTTGGACGGTGTGGACTGCCTGTATTTGGGCGGCTTGACCCAGGGTGGCACAGAGCGGCGAGCAATCCCCCTAGCCGCGGCGGTGCGCCTGCGGGAGGCGGCTGGGTTCCTGCGCGGCGTGGGTGAATGGCAGGCGGGCGCGTCGGTCGTTAAGACTCTTCGGGAAGTGGCGCTTTGGCGCGGGGAATGAGGCGAAAAAGCGGACACAGAACGGCATCCCCCGGTCGGTCTCCACGCGCATTGCCGGAGAACCGTCTGGCCATGTGTTGGACGAAAATAAAAGCGGACACAGGAATGTGTCCGCTTGAAAATTTCGGTTTGAGCGAAGTCTAAAAGTTCGTCTGTGCGATGCGCTCCAGCGCCTCTTGCGTGCGCACCCTGGTGTTGAAGGCGGTCAGGCGGAAATACCCCTCCCCGGCCGCGCCAAAGCCGGATCCTGGGGTGCCCACGACATGCGCCTTTTGCAGCAGCGCGTCAAAGAAGGCCCAGGAATCCATCCCGTGCGGCGTCTTGAGCCAGACATAGGGCGAGTTGACGCCGCCGTAGGCGGAGAGCCCGCAGGCGGACAGCCCTTTGCGGATGATGGCGGCGTTTTCCAGGTAGTGGGAAATGAGTGCGTCGCATTCCGCCTTGCCCTCGGGGGTATAGATCGCGGCGGCGGCACGCTGCACGGGATAGGAGACGCCGTTGAACTTGGTCGTCTGCCGCCGACTCCATAGGGCGTGCAGTGAATGCGGCTGTCCCTGCCGGTCGTGCCCGACAAGCTCCTTCGGCACGACGGTGAAGGCGCAGCGGGTGCCGGTGAAGCCCGCTGTCTTGGAAAAGGAGCGGAATTCAATGGCGCAGGTCTTAGCGCCCTCGATCTCAAAGATGCTGTGCGGGATGTTTTCCTGGGTAATAAAGCGCTCATAGGCCGCGTCGAAGAGTAAGAGCGCGCCGTTGGCGTTTGCCCAGTCCACCCAGGGTTTCAGCTCGGCAAAGGTGAGCGCCGTGCCCGTCGGGTTGTTGGGGTAGCAGAGGTAGACAACATCCACCGGTTCTGTGGGCAGGGCGGGCAGGAAGTTGTTTTCCTCTGTCGCGGGGAGGTAGACGATGCGCGAAAAACGCCCGGTTTTGGGGTCGAATTCGCCGCTGCGCCCCGCCATGACATTGGTGTCGACATAAACGGGATAGACCGGATCGGTCACGGCGACGATGCAGTCCGCCGAAAGGATGTCGCCGATGTTACCGGTATCACACTTGGCACCGTCGCTTAGGAAAATCTCGTCCGCAGAGATGTCCACGCCACGCGCGCGGTAGTCGTGCTCTGCGATCGCCTCGCGCAGGAAGGCATAGCCCTGCTCGGGGCCGTAGCCGTGAAATCCGCGGGCGGTGCCCATTTCGTCCACTGCCGCGTGCATGGCGCGGACGACCGCCTCCGGCAGCGGGCAGGTGACATCGCCGATGCCCAGCCGGATGAGGTCTGCATCCGGGTGATCGGCCGCAAATGCCGCGACACGCCGGGCGACCTCGCTAAACAGGTAGCTGCCCTGCAAACGGGCAAAATTCTCGTTTATTTGAAACATAAAAATTCCTCCGTTGCAAATATTGGCTTTATTTTAGTATACCTTGAGGAAAGATGCAATAAAAATGCAAGAAACTTTATAAAACTTGCAAAAAATCGGCCGTTCGGCAAAGGGTTTTCCAAACGGAAAATTTGTGGTATGATAGGCGAAAAGACGGCATTGTGGGAGTATGGATATGAAGAAGGAAAATAAGGAACTGGCAAAGAAAAAGAAAGCGGCCGCGCGCAAGCGGAGGCAGGCTGCCCGGGGATTCAAGACGGCGATGTGGATTCTGATCCCCTGCCTTGTGATCGCGGGGATCGTCGGCGGGATCGTCTATGGCGAGAAGCGCGCCAAGCTCAACTATAGCGCCGGCCTCACGGACGACGGATATATCGCGGGGGCGAACCTGGCCGAAATGGTCACGCTCGGCGATTACAGCGCGATCCCGGCGAAGAAGAGCGAGCTCATCACGGACAAGATGGTGCAGGATAAAATCGCCGAGACGCTGGCCGCCAAGGCGACGCTCAATAAGGAAAGCACCAAGACGACGGCCTCCGGCGACAAGGTGAGCATCGACTATGTGGGCAAGATCGATGGCAAGACCTTCCAAAACGGCTCTGCCACGGGCTATACCCTGACCATTGGCGAAGGTACGCTGGTGGATGGCTTTGAGGAGCAGTTGGTCGGCCACAAGGCGGGCGACAAGTTCACGATCTCTGTCACCTTCCCGGAAAAGTATGAGCAGAACACCGCTCTGCAAGGGAAACAGGCGGAATTCGACATCACGTTAAACGGCATCTATGAAGCGCCGGAATTGACGGAGGACTATGTGAAGGAGAACTTCTCCGACCACGCGTCCACGGTCGAGGAGTACTATCAATATGTAGAGAAGACGACCTATCACGAAAATCTTCGCGACTTCGCGCAGGCATACCTCACCGAGCACAGCGAGATTTCCGAAGTTCCGGCAAAGTACCTTGGAAAGATCAAGAACAACTACCGCGCGGGGTACGAGGCGGAATACAACTACTATAACCGGCTGTACTATTCCTATACCGGCGCGTATATGTGGAAGGATGTCTATGCGTATTACGACATGACCAAGGCAGAGTTCCAAAAACAGCTGGAGGAATCGGCCACGGAGAGCGCCAAGTTCTACATGCTTATGCAGCGCGTCTTTGAAGAGGAGGGCATGACCCTTTCCGAGGAAGAGGTACAGTCCTTTATCATGGCGTCCGACTACACGGAAAGCGAGGTCGCCGAGGCGATTAAGACCTATGGCGAGGGGTATTGGCACCAAAACGCGATGGCGGATAAGGTGATGGAATTCCTGGCAGGCAAGGTCGTCGTTTCCGAAGGGGAATGAGCATTTTGGACAACAGGCATAAAAAAGCATTGCTTTGGCAATGCTTTTTTTGACGGTTTTTTGAAATGTGCCGGAAAAGGCTTGCAATTTCCGAAAAATAGTATATAATCTTTATTAGTAAATAGTTTTAATAAGGAAAACGCCATGAAGACTTGCCGAAATACCATTCAAAAAAAGCTGGTCTATGAAGCGTTGGTGCGGCTTGCCAATCACCCGACGGCAGAGGAAGTCTTTTTGGAGGCGCAGCACATGCACGCTTCCATCAGCCGGGCAACGGTGTACCGCATTTTGAACCAGTTGGCGGAACAGCACGCAATTTTGCGCGTCCCGGTTAGCGACGGCGCAGATCACTTTGATCAGACGGTGCGGCCGCACTACCACCTGAAATGCAGCAGCTGCGGCAGGGTACTGGATATGGCGCCCGCGGTGGAAGGCGACATCCGCATCGCAGTGCCGGATACGGCGGAATACACCGTAACCGGCTACACCATCCTCTTCCGAGGAATCTGCCGGGCTTGTCGGGAAAAGAGACAGCAAGGGCCGGAGGGCCTCGCAATACACAAAAGGGCAATATTAAAGGAGGACGATCATGAATTTGAAGGGAACCAAGACGGAAGCAAATTTGCAGGCAGCGTTCGCGGGCGAGTCGCAGGCGCGTAACAAGTACACCTATTACGCATCCAAGGCAAGGAAAGAAGGCTATGAGCAGATTGCAGCCATCTTTGAAGAGACAGCAGCCAATGAAAAGGAACACGCCAAAATGTGGTTCAAGCTGCTCCACGACAACAGCATTCCCGACACGATTACCAACCTGACCGATGCGGCGGCGGGCGAGAATTACGAGTGGACGGACATGTACGAGCAGTTCGCGAAGGAGGCCCGCGAAGAGGGGTTTGACCGCATCGCCTATCTGTTCGAGGCGGTCGGTGCGATCGAAAAGACGCACGAGGCGCGCTATAAGAAGCTGCTGGAAAATGTGCAGGACGGATTGGTGTTCTCGAGCGAGGGCGACGCGATCTGGGAATGCAGAAACTGCGGCCATATCTATATCGGCAAGGAAGCCCCGAAGGTATGCCCGGTGTGCGCGCACCCGCAGTCCTATTTCCAGAAGAGAGCAGAAAATTACTGAGTTTGGCAAAGAAAGAAGGGAGGCCCGCGCGGCCTTCCTTTTTTGTATGATTTTTTTGTACCCGGCGTTTGGCGGGGGAACCGCCTGATTATAAATATATGTAAGAGACTTTACCCCAAAAGCATGCGGCGGCAAGGAGAAAGAAAAAGCTCCCTGCCTTTTTTGTCGATATGCGGATGGGAGTTATCGTAGGGAAATTAGGGATTGGGAGGAACGAATGGAAATAAGGAAAAAGCGGGTGCGCCTGATTGGAGACCGGGCATTTTATAAGATGGTGCTCCGGATCGCGATCCCCATCATGGTGCAGAACGGCATCACCAACATGATCGGCCTGGTGAACAACATCACGGTCGGCAAGATGGGGACGGAGCAATTGGCGGGTGTCGCAATCGCAAACCAGCTGATCTCGATCTTCAACATGTGTGTGTTCGGCGCAGTGTCCGGCGCGGGCATCTTCGGCGCGCAGTTCCAAGGCAAGCAAGACTATGAAGGCGTGCGGCATGTGTTCCGCCTGAAGGTGATTCTGATGCTTGTTTTAAGCGCGCTGGCCGTGGGCCTCTTTGCCGGGTTCGGCAAGCCGCTCATCGCGGGCTTTTTGCATGAAGGGAGCGATGGCTCCGACCTGGCGCTCACGCTCAAGGAGGGGTATGAATACCTGCTCATCATGCTCGTCGGCTTCTTGCCGTATGGTCTGAGCCAGGCGTACAGCAGCACCTTGCGCGAGGCGGATCGTACGGTCGTGCCTATGCGGGCGAGCATCTATGCGCTTGTGCTGGGCGTTGTGCTCAACTACCTGCTCATCCCTGTGCTGGGCGTCGCGGGCGCGGCGCTCGCAACGGTGGTTTCGCGCTTTGCGGAGCTTGGGATGAACGCCTGGTGGACACACACGCATCCGGAGGAAGTGCCCTTCGTGCTGGGCGCGTACCATACGCTCAAGGTGCCGGGCGACCTGGTCAAGCAGGTGCTCATCAAAGGTACGCCGCTCTTGCTGAATGAGACGCTGTGGTCGGTTGGCTTCACCGTCGTCAGCCAGACCTATTCCTATCACGGCGTGGCCGTCGTGGCGGCTGTGAATATCGCGACGACCATCGCGAACCTCGTCAATGTGCTGTTCAGCTCTATGGGTGCGTCCATCGGCATCATCATCGGCAATATGCTGGGCGCAGGCGATATGGAAAAGGTCAAGGAGGCGGACGCGCAGATGATCACCCTCTCGCTCATGATTGCGACGGGTGTGTGCGTGCTCATGCTGATTTGTGGGCCGTACTTCCCGCAGATCTATAAGAACACGACGCCGGAGGTGCGCGACCTCGCCAAATGGTTCATCTGGGCAGAGGCGATCGCGGCGCCGTTGCGGGCGTTCGTCAACGCGAGCTACTTCACGCTGCGGTCCGGCGGCAAGACGATCATCACCTTCCTGTTCGATTGCGGGTTCGTGTGGTGCGGCAATGTCGTGGTGGCGTATGTGCTCACGCATTTCACGAACATGCACATCGTGCCCATCTATTTCTGCTGCAAAATGGTGGAAATCATCAAGTGTGTCATCGGCTTTGCGCTCGTGAAGAAGGGGAGCTGGATGAAAAATATCGTGGGCGGCGAGGAAGCCCCGGTGGCGCAGGAGGCATAAGCCGCGGAAGAGAATGGGAGAAAGTGCCGGGTAGGGAGCAACTGGCCCGCTTTGGCGGAAAATGCTGCATCCGGTGATTTCCCGGCGGCGGAACCGTCTTTTCCGGACGGCGGCGCGGCAAGGCGTATCAAAGAATATACAAAAAAGAGGCTTACAAAAGCCTCTTTTTTAGTTTCGGTTAAGATTGTGGGAAAAGCGCCTTGGCATGCGGTTTTAGGGCATAGAGCAGGATCATGCCGAGTATGCCGCAGGAAATCACTTCCCCAAGCCCGATCGTCAAAAACAGATAGGGCAGCGCCTCGCTGACGCCGTAGGCCCACTTGAGCACAAAGGGGATGATGAGCAGGTTGGCCAAGATGGGCGGCACCGCGGCCAGCTTTTCGTGCCTGCGCAGCAGATAGGTGCCGATCGCGCCGAGCAGCGTCGCAAGGCTCCCGAACAGGATGTCCCAGATCGCCGCGCCGGTGAGCAGGTTGGCGAGAAGGCACCCGACAAATAGCCCCGGCACGGCCGCGGGCGTAAAGACGGGCAGGATGGTGAGCGCCTCGGAAAAGCGGACCTGTACCGCGCCGTTGGCCAGTCCTAACGCGTTGGCGAGATAGGTGAGCGCGGTGTATAACGCCGCGATGAGCGCACACTGTGTGAGCAGGGCCAGTTTGGAATGTTTCATAGAATTCTCCTTTAGTTTTGTTTTTTGTGAGGAAGGTTGCGAACTCACAAATGGTGTTATACCATATTTGAGCAAAAAGGGCAAATGCCAAAAGAAAGAGAAAAAACGGGCAGGAAATTTGCGCCCGGCGTCGAATTAGATATACCAAGCACGGCGGAGCGAAATGGAGGAGACGGTTTTGAACAAACGGCGATGCATCGCGATGCTTTTGGGTGTCCTGTGCCTGTTCGGGGCGTGCGCGGGCGGCGCACCGCGGCAGGGGACTTGGCAGGACGGCGTTTTTACGAACAAATGGGCGGGGATCCGCTTTGCGGCGGGCGAGGGCGAACGCGCGCTTGACGCGGCGGAGATGCGCGAATGGACGGGTGGCGCGGCAGGCGCGGCCTATAACGACCCGGCGGCCAAGCCGGACTGGGGCGAGACCGCCCTGTTTTACGACTGCATCCTGCTGCTTGGGGCGGAGCGGTGCTCGGTGCAGGTCATCTACGGAAACCTGCGCGATTGGCCGGACACGGATGAGGCGGCCTATGCCGCGATGCTGCGGGAAAATTTCGAACGGCTCACGGCGGCGGAATACGCCTATCAGGGCGAGACCGCGGCCGAGATCGCGGGGCGGGCGTATACCTGCCACGAATGGACGGTCAACGGCGAGGTGTGCCAACGCATGTACCTCCGGCGGCAGGGCAAGGCCATGATCTGTATCGCGACCTCCTGTCCCGCGAAAAGCCGGGCGCAGGTGGACGAATTTTTGGCGGGTGTGCAGGACCCGGCCGCGAAATGACGGAGCTTTCTTTGCTCCCTCGGGGAATTTCATTGCCCGGGGGAGCCTTTTTGATGGGAAAAAAGGCACGGCAGGCGGTTAGGAAGGGGAAGTGAGATGCGCGGCGGATGCTTGGGCAGAAGCGGCGAGATATGCCGCCGGAGCAAGCGAAAAAAGACGGAATGAGAACAGTGGAACAAAAGCGACGGGCGCGGCGGCCGTTTGGGAAAGTAAGGAAAGAAAATATAAAAATTTTACAATTTTAGAAGGAAAATCGCAATCGATGTAGAATAATTAGGGCATAAGGATTTCCAATGTGTGGGAAATCCTCCAACGCCCGGAAATCGCCGCCGCGGGGCGTGCGGCCGGGGCAAACCGAACATTGACAATTCACAATTCAGGATACGGATTCTACGAAAGAGAAAGAGGTGATTCCCATGGGCCCGGCAGCGGCGCAAAGTTTGCTCTAGGACTCGAAAATTTTCCAAGGAAGGAAAAAGTGATGAATAAAAGGGTAAAGAAAATATCATTGGTCTTGGTCGTTATGATGGCGTTGAGTGTGTTTATGACTACGGCGTTGGCAGACACATTACAGGTGATGGCAACCGGTTGGGAAATTCCTGGAAGCAGTGACCGCTCTGGGACAAAAACATGGACGGCAACAAAAACGGTGACAAGCACGAAGGCAAACAAGAATGCCTACGCAGAGACAGGCGCAAAAGTGAGGAATCAGGGCGCGGAGACGACATATTACTTTGTAGTACCGAGTGCCACGGCAAGAACTTCGGATCGTGTTACTGCGAATGGGAACTACGGAAATATTCGCGGTCTGAACTTCTCCTGTACGCAGGGAAAGAGCTATGGTCTGTGGCATCAGCGCTATGACACGACACTGAACACGGATGTAGTACAAGGAAGAACTTCTCTGTTCTTGAAGTGACAAAAGGCAGGGGGCTGCGCGGGGTTTCCGCGCGGTCCTTCTGAAAAAACGACCAGAAAAGGAGGTTTTCCGATGCTGAAGCAAGCGTGGTGGTTTGTGACCTGCCGGAAAAAGCAGGCGGCTTTCCTCGTGTGCATCCTCGCCCTTGTCACATTCCTGATGCTCTCCATCTCGCCGATGTTTTCCGCGCTGAGTGAGAGCACTTTTTATACCTATGCGGAGGAATACGGCCTTCACCACTGCATCTATTACGACCTGACCGAGGCGCAGTGGGAAACGCTGCGGGGCATCCCCGTCGTGAAGGAAGCGGGCGTCATCACCAACTTTGGCAGTTATGCGCTGGCCGGCGCCGGGGTGAATATCACCCTGGGGAGCTTCGACGAGACGGCCCTGACGCTTTCCAAGATAAAGCTCCGGGAAGGGCGATTCCCCAAGCAGCCGGGAGAGGCTGCGGTGGAGGCGCATGTACTGTACCAATTGCCGGCGGGCGCCGGATTGGGCACCAAGTTTGCCGTGGAGGGCGCGGATGGCACGGCGGAATATACGATCTGCGGCGTCGTCGAGGACTACCGTTCCCAATGGAGCGTGCCCTCCATGATCAAGCCGGGGGTGAACGACCTGCCCGCGGCCTTCGTCGCCGCGGGGGCGGATTGGATGCCCGCGCCGGTGAAGAGCGCGATGATGTACTTTCACACGGTGAGCGCACAGGATGAACCGTTTATTCTGGAAGCGAATATCTACCACGAACGCTTGTTGGGTCACGAAAACGGAGACTTCCTGTTCAAGGACAATGCCAATTTATATCAACACCAGCAGAGCCGCATGCATTTTAGCAATTGGTACCAAAAGTACTTTGTGCTGCTGGCGCTGGCGGGGGCGGGGCTCATTCTGATGGTCGCCCTGTTCGGGTACGATCGCAACTTTGACGCCGCGGCCTATACGCTGTATACGACGGGCGCGACGCGCAGGGAAGTGCGGCGGCTGTTCTACCTCATCCACCTGCTGCTGGCGGCGCTGGGCGTCGCCGCCGGGATGGGGCTGTGCGGCGTGTTCGTGCCGATTGCGCGCGCGGTGCTGGGATATGACTTTTCCGTGATTCCCTATCTATGGCGGGCGGGTATTCCGGTGCTCCTCACGCTGGGCGTCGCGGCGGCCTATGACCTGGGCGTGCTGCGGCGGCAATACGGGTGTGACTTTTCGCAACGAGAGGACGCCCACCGCAAAAAGAAACAGGAGGCGGCCGAGGAGCTCCCGCTGGGGCGGCACCTGGGCCTGGCGCTCGCGGCGCGGCATGTGGAACAAAATTGGCGGCGGCTGACGGCCGCGATGCTGGTGGGCGTGGTGCTCGTGGTCATGCTCTTCTGCATGCAGGCAGAGCGCGCGGAGAGCTATGAGAGCCTGGTGCGAGAGGTGCCGACACTGTTCGCAGAGGCGGCAGAGCAATGGTCCTGCTTGGAGTATGGGACATATCGGATCAACGGCGTGTACCAGTTTTTTGACGACGACCGGGTGCGGGCGCTCCGCGACCTGCCCGGCGTGACGGAGCTGTACCGTTCCTATGAGCAAGAGGTGAATTTGCAGATCCCGCGCGGGCTGGGGGAATACTGGGAACTGTTTTTCCAAAACAATCAGACGCCGATCATGGGATACGAAGCCTCGGAGGTGCCGGTGATCCCGCAGGATGTGCGGGCGACCTCCTTTGGGTTTCGCTTTATTGTACTGGATGAGGAGGAGCAGGAATGGCTGCAGCGCGCCTACCCGGACCTCTCAGTGGAAAGCCTGCTCTCGGATGGGCGGGCGATCCTCTTTTGCCCGCCCATTGATCGAGTGCGCGCGAGCGATGGATCCTCTGTGGATAATCGTGTGCTGTTCGGATCGGAGGTTTCGCAGATTACAAGTGGCGTTGCCCGCAACGAAACGGTGAAGGCGGGGGATAGCCTCACGCTGAGTTGGCTGGACGCCTCGCCCTACCTTTTGGACGAGATCAAGGACAGGACGGACCGGATTCGCTTTTGCGAGCAGGAACTCCCGCTCTCTGCGGTCGTGAACGAGGGGTTCTATATGCAGCGCCCCTACTCGATCGACGACGAACCGGACGGATTGACGATCGTCCTTTCGGAGGAGACGATGCGCAGCCTCCCGTTTTTCCAGGGGATGTTTACTTTCCGGTTATTTATGGACCCGGAGATTTCGGACGCGGACTACGCCGCGGTGGAGGAGGCGTTCTGCCGCGCGGCCTATGCGATCGAGGGGGCAAACCTCTATTCCTCCCGCGAGGAGGAGGCGCTGCTGGATAAGGTACAGCGCACGGTGCGGCTGAGCTATGGCATCCTGGCGGTCACGCTGGGCGGGTTCGTGCTCATCTCCCTGTTCTCGGTGCTGTATGGGACGCTGCTGCAGCGGCAGCGGATGTTCGGCATCCTGCGCGCGGCGGGGTACCGCAAGCGGCAAATGTACGGCTGCATCCTGACGGAATTGGCGGTATATTGGCTGGGGGCGAGCCTTACTTGCCTGATGACGACGCTCTTTGGCGTGTATAATTTTATGAAGAATGTTGTGGGGCTGTACCTGAACGCGGTGGATCTATGGCCGCAGGCGGCAAAGGCCGGGCTCTTCTCGGCCGGGTTGGCGGCGGTGCTCGTCCTGCTCGCGTGGGTTTTGACCGAGGCGGTCTGGAAACGCAGCATCAGCGAATCGATCCGCTTTGCGGAATAAAAGGAGGAAAAGGAATATGAAAAAAACGGTATCTGTGCAAAGGTTGTTGGCGGCGCTGCTCGCGGTGCTGCTGCTCTGCCCGATGGCGGCCTGCAAAAAGCAGGAGGTGGACATCGGCCAGTGGGAAACGAAGGAGATCGATCGAATTTCCTCTTTCTTTAGGAATGAGCGATTTTACGATGCGGATGGGAATTACTTTGAAACGGACGATGGAGACTTGTACCATCGACCGCTCGTGATCTGCTTTTGGAAGATGGACCGGCCGGAGAGCCTGAACGCGCTCCCCGCGTTTCAAAAGGCGTTTGAACGCTATGGCGGCAAGGCGCAGTTCCTCATGGTCTGCACCTATTCGGAAAACGACGGGAACGGCAGCGAGGACACCAAGCAGTGGATCGAGGAAAAGGGGTATACCTTCCCCGTCTTTTATGACCGGGATCAGGTCCTGCAGGGGCTGCGGGTGGAAAAGTTCCCCTACATCCTCTTTTTGGAAAAGAGCCACGAAATCGTGCATGTTCGCAACGAGGCGCTTTCCGAGGGAGAGATCGATACCTTGATCGCGGACATTTTGGAATGACGCACGAAAGCCCGGCAAACGCCGGGCACTTTTGCCATATAGGGAAACGCCCCCGAAACGCCGGCGCCAAAAAATATTTTCCAAAATTTGCGGCGGCAGGCAGGAATTTTCCGAAATATGTAGAAATCTATAAGTAAGAAGAACAGATTCGAAAGCGGGGGATAGGGAAATGACCGATTTGGAACTGAAACAGAAATTGCAGGACACCCTGGTGCAGGGCGAGGACGGCCGGCGGGACCTCTTGCCAGTGTATGCTGACCCGGAATTGTTTTCCGACATCGTGGCGGCGCTGGCCCGGGGGTATGAAGGCAAGGTAGACTATGTCGTCGCGCCGGAGGCGATGGGATGGGTGCTGGGCGCGGCGGTGGCCACGCGGCTCGGCGCAGGTTTCGCCGGGGTGCGCAAGCTGGAAAACGGCGTGTATCTGAATGAGGACATTTGCCGCGTGATCTTCATGGACCACGAAAAAAAGCGCCGCAGCTTCGGCGTCCCGCTCAATTGGAAGGCCAAGGGCAAGCGCGTGCTGCTTGTGGACGACTGGATCAAGACAGGGAGCCAGGTACAGGCGCTCATCAGCTTGTGCGAGCGGTTCGATTGCCCGATCCAGGGCATCGCCGTTATCGGGGCGGACCGGCGGGACATCATCCGCGAGTGGCTGGAAAAAGGACAGCTCCGTTGCGTGGACATCCGCGAATGAGGCGGCCCGGCACGCATTTCGAGAAAAAATGAGAGATAGAAAAGGTCGATAAATAGCGACGATGAACAACGAAGAATATGCCGTCTGCCGCCTCTGCCCGCGGGATTGCGGCGCACGGCGCGGCGAACGGCGGGGCGAGGGCGTATGCCGCATGGGCGTGTGGCCGATGGTGGCGCGGGCAGCGCTGCATTTTGGGGAAGAACCCTGCCTGGTCGGCACACAGGGCAGCGGGGCGGTGTTTTTCTGCGGATGCCCCCTGCATTGCGTATTTTGTCAAAACGGGCAAATCAGCGGAGCTGCCCCATCCGCCGGGCGCGTCCTGTCCCCGGCACAGCTGCGGGAGGTGTTTTTGCACCTCCGGGCGCAGGGAGCGCAGAACATCAACCTGGTGACGCCGACGCATTTCGTCCCGGCGATTGCCCGGGCGCTCGAGGAACCGGTGGGCATCCCGGTGGCGTATAACTGCGGCGGGTATGAACGGGTGGAGGCACTGCGCATGTTGGAGGGCAAGGTGCAAATCTACCTGCCCGACTTCAAATACGCGCTGTCCGCTCCGGCGGCGGCCTATTCCCATGCAGCGGATTACCCCGCGGCGGCCAAACAGGCGATTTTGGAAATGTTCCGGCAGGTCGGGCCGTATGAACTGGACGCGGCCGGGCGGCTGCAAAAGGGTGTGCTCATCCGGCATCTGGTGCTCCCAGGGAATCTGGACAACACCAAACGGGTCATCGACTGGGTGGCGGAACAGTTCGCCCCGGGCGAGGTGTTGTTTAGCCTCATGAGCCAATACACGCCCTGCCGGGAGACCGGCTTTATGGAATTGCAGCGCACGCTCACGCCGGAGGAATACGACGAGGCGTCGGAATACCTCTTTGCCTCGGGGATTGAGGACGGCTTTATGCAGGATTTAAGCTCGGCGACGGCGGAGGCCATCCCGGCCTTTGACGGCACAGGCGTGGAGCCTTGACGCCCGGCCATGTACAGGAAAGAAGGAAACTTCCCGCCCTGCGGCGGGGACGATAGGAAAATTGCCGGGCTTACCCGGTGGGAAAGGGGAAATGTATGAACAACAGACAGAACACGCAGAAGAAGGAACGAAAACGCCTTGCGTTGCCCTGGCGCATTTGCATCGCGGTGGCGGTCTCTATCTTGGGGATGTTTCTCGTGGGATGGATCCTCGGCAATCCGGCGACGGTCGCCTACCCCGAGAAAACGAACTATGCCTATATCGGCGATTACGGCGGCAAGCTGTCGGATGCGACGGAGGATTTTGTGCGCGAGCAGGCAGCCGTGTTGGAGGCAAAGTACAGGATCGGCATCTATGTCGCAGTGTTGCCGAACAGCTACGGCCGTGACCTCACAGCCTATACCGATGTGCTGGCGCGCCGATGGAAGCTCAACGGGAATGACGCAATAATTGTGTTTACGACGGACGATGCGCACGCTTGCATCAAATACGGCTCGGGTCTTTCGACAATGTTAAACGAGGAACAGTGCCAGAACATCTTGAACGCGGTGTCCAAGGATGCCATGCAGGCAGGGAATTGGGATAAGGCGGTTACAGAGGCTTGGACAGCGCTGGCCAAAGTGATTTATCGGCAGAAAGAGCCGTCGATTCCGGCGGATTTACTGGCTGGGCCGGGGACGGGCACCGGCAGGGAGACAGTAGCGGATGCGTATGTGCCGCTCCCACCGAATGCAGGGACTTGGTCGATGATTTTGCAGCTTGCGAAGCAGCTTGGCCTGTTTTGGGCGGCATGCGCGGCGCTCTACCTGCTGTATCGGATGATGCGCGGCATCTTCCATTGGAGCGGCTGGGGTTCGGTCGACACAGGAAGCGGCGGCAACTGGGCGGCGTATGGCCCGTTCGGCGGCGGGGCGAGTTCGGCAAGCAACGGCGGCGGTAGCGGCAGCGCCGGCGCCGGCGGCGCTTCGGTATGACAGTAAACAGAGGCGGCGGAAATCTTTCGCCGCTTTTTCCTTGAAATTCGGGCGAGGTATGATATAATAAACAAAGTGGGGTGGAAGGAGATACCCGCCCCACAAAGGTTTGCCCTTCGGGGAATTAGAAAGTTTTACGAGGAGGATTTTACTATGGAATTGCCAAAGTACAGGAAATTTGCAGCCATCATGGAAGCGAGAACCGATGAAGAGATCGGCGGCAAGGTGAGAAATGTCCATGTGGCAGAGATCCACGAGGAACCCATGCCGGAAATGGGGCCGCGCGATGTCATGCTCAAGATGGAGACCTGCCAGATTTGCACGACGGATTATCAGCACTGGTTGGGGCTGCGTGAGCATCAGGGCTTCCCGATGGCGGGCGGCCACGAATGGTCGGCCATCGTCATCGCCAAGGGCGAGGATGTCATCGGATTCAATGTCGGCGACCGCGTCGGCCCGGTACACGGCGGCTGCGGTGAATGCCTGAATTGCCGCAGAGGCCGTTCCTTTGCCTGCACGGGCAAGGCGCGGCACAACGGCCCGGTCAATGGCTTTTTGGGTGCGCGTGGTTTTGCAAACTATGGCGTACTGCCCGAGACCTCGCTTGTCCGCCTCTCGAATGACCTGGATCCGCAGGTAGCCGGCTTCATTGAGCCGATCGCCACCTGTGTATGCGGTATGCGCCGTCTGCGTGTGCAGCCGGGTGAGACGGTTGTCATCATCGGTGCGGGCACGATGGGCATCGCGAACGCACAGGTCGCGCATGCGTTTGGCGCGCGCGTCATCATTTCGGAACTCAGCCCCAAGAAGCTGGAGCGCGCGAGAAGCATGGGCTTTGCCGATGTCATCGACGCGACCAAGGTGGACCCGGTGGAAGAGGTCATGCGCCTCACGAACGGCTATGGTGCGGACGCCGTCATCGCAGCCGTGGGTCTCGGCGCAGCGTATAAGCAGGGCTATGCAATGCTCAAGCGGGTGGAAGGCCGCTTCCTGCTGTTTGCAGCGGGCTATCCGAAGCCGCAGTGGGAAATCGATCCCAATGAGATCCACTATCGCCGGATTGAGATCATCGGCACGATGAGCGGCGATGTGGCGGACTTTGAGGATGCCGCGTTCCTGATTTCGCACAAGATCGTCGACCCCAGCTATTCGCTGGAAACGCTCGGCAAGATGGTTCCGCTGCGGGATATGCAGAAGGCATACATCGCGGCTGCGACGCCGGATGCGTACCGCGTGACCGTCGATTTGCAGGAAGTTTGATACAACCGATAACCTACCGTGCGCCTGGGGAGACCCGGGCGCATTTTTTATGCAGAAAATACGCGCATTTTTAACAATTTATGCAAGAAAAAGGCAGCGAGAGAAGGGTATAATACAGTCTAGGAAAAACGCGCGAGAGCGCATGGAGGAATGATTGTATGGATGAATTTTATGGAGGAAAGCCCGCGGGCAGCGGCGCGGGGAAAAAGCTCGTCTCGGCCCTGCTCGTGTTGGCGATTATGGCGGTGACGGCCTTTTCGGCGATTGGGATCTATAAATTGTCGACGGAAAAGCGCACGGCGACACAGCCCGCGGCTTCGGAGGTTTCCGGGGGCAATGCGGCGGGATCGTCCGGCACGGCGGGCGGAACGGTCAACATTTCCGGGTATGATCTGGACATCGTGCCTTCGCAGGTGGCGGCCAAGGTGATCCCCTCGGTCGTGTGCATCCAGAACTATCAGCAGTCGCAGAGCCAGCTCCCCTTTGCGCAGACGCTGTCGGGCGAGGAACAACTCACGCTGGCGGCGGAGGGCTCGGGCATCGTCTATACTGAGGACGGCTACATCATCACCAACGCGCATGTCGTGGAGAACAGCTCGCTTCTAAAGGTTGTGTTCAACAACGAAGAGGTGTATGAGGCAAAGCTAATCGGTTCGGATGCGGACACCGACTTGGCGCTGTTGAAAATCGAGGCAACCGGCCTGACGCCGATCGAGGTCGGCGACTATGACGCCTTGGCGGTGGGCGATTTCGTGATGGCGGTGGGCAACCCCGGCGGGATGGAGTTTTCGAGCTCCGTTACCTTTGGCATCGTGTCCGCCAAGGACCGCCCGATGGATATCGACGGTGGATACACCATGAACACCATCCAGACGGATGCAGCAATCAACCCGGGTAACTCGGGCGGCGCGCTCGTCAATATGGACGGCAAGCTGGTCGGCATCAACTCGGCCAAGTATGTTGCGACCGGCTATGAGGGGTTGGGCTTTTCCATCACGGTGGAGGAGGCGCTGCCCATCGTCGAAAGCCTCAAGGAATATGGAGAGGTCAAGGGTAGAAGCCGCCTGGGCGTGACCGGCATGATCATCGACGAGCTGGTGGCGAACCGCTATGGCCTGACGCCCGGCTTCTATGTGAATGAAGTGACAAATGAGAACGCGGGCACCTTGAAGGCGGGCGATGTCATCACAGCGGTGGACGGCGCAGAAGTATCCTCGGAGTCGGACATCAAGAACGCCCTGCAAAAGAAGCAGGCGGGCGACAGCGTGACGATCAAGTATTGGAGGTCGGGCGCGCAGCAGGAGACGCAGCTCGTGCTCATAAGCGCGGACGCCGACGAAACGCCATGAAGCATGGCAATAGGCAATAAAAAGAGGTATCGCAGGGATGCGGTACCTCTTTTTTGCGCTGCCGCCGGATATTCTTGGGGAAACCCCTCTCGGCCGGGTGTTGCTGTCTTAGGGCTGTGTGGCTGTGTCCTCTCTTTCCGCACCTTCGGCTCCCTCTGCCGATTTACCCACCGGCACGACGAATTCCCGGTAGAAATAGGACAGAATGTCCTGCCGCGTGACGATGCCGATGAAGGAGTCATAGTCGTCCACGACGGGGATGAAGTTCTGATGCACGGCGCGCAACAGCAACTCCTCGAGCGACTGCGTGATGCGCACGGGCGGGTTTTTGGCGGCGTCGGGGCGCAGCGCCTCCCCAAGCGCGACGCCCTCTGCGGCGGAGAGGTCCTCCACCGGGTGGTCGAGCAGATAGCGCAGGAAATCCCCCTCACTCACCGTGCCGGCGTATTTGCTTTCGCGTGTGAGGACGGGGATGGCGCTATAGCCGTGCCGGCGCAGCTTTTCGAGCCCCTGCCGCAGGGTCTGATGTTCGTACAAAAAAGCAACTTCGTGCTTGGGTTTCAAAAAGAAAGCGATGTTCATGAGAAAGCTCCCCCTATATTCTGTTACCACTATACGGGGCGCGGGCGGGAAAGTCAATGCTGTTTGCGGGGCCGACAGGCGCTTTGCAGGAAGTGGGCGGGAAACTAGCAAAAAAAGATGTTTGAAAAACAAAAAAACTGTTGACAAACAAAAAGCTATCGACTATATTGTACATACAAATCCAAGAGATCTATATGGATAGAGGCGCGAAGGGTCATGAGTAGCGCCGGGGAGCCCATCAAGCGGGGCGAGGATCCGGCAAGAAAGGGAGCTTTGCCGAAATTGCAGGTTTTGTTTGAAAAATTGCAGTTGGTCGCCCGGGAAAATATCCCGGCGATTGTCACAGTACGGTAAAAGAGCACTGTGGAGAGCTATCGGGAAACGATCGGATCGTCATACGCAAGTAGGCAGGATCAAAATACCGAAGCGCAGGCTTCGGTTTTTTTGTTCGATAAATTTTAGGTGGGATCTTATGGAGGAAACAGACATGAAAAGATGGATTGCCCTAGCGGCGGCATTGTTGATGGTGTTTGGGATGGCTGCCTGCAAAAAGCAGGGCGGGGATGACCCGCAGAGCAGCGTGGCGGACGACACCTTTGTGATCGGCATGGAATGCAACTACGCGCCCTTTAACTGGACGCAGACGGACGACAGCAACGGCGCGGTGGCCATTGCCGACGGGTCGGGCTATGCGGACGGATATGACATCCGCATCGCAAAAAAAATCGCCGAGGGCCTCGGCAAAAAGCTGGTCGTAGAAAAGATCGAGTGGGATGGCCTGACGCTGGCGGTGCAGTCCGGCAAGATTGACGCGATTATCGCCGGTATGAGCCCGACGCAGGAACGGCAGGCGACCATTGACTTCACCGATCCGTATTATGAGACCGGCGTGGTCATGGTTGTGCGCAAGGATGGCGCGTATGCATCGGCGGCTTCGCTTTCCGATTTCGCGGGCGCGAAGGTGACGGGGCAGATGAATACCTACCACTATGATGTAATCGATCAGATCGAGGGCGTGGAAAAGCAGAACGCGATGGCGGACTTCCCGTCCATGATTGTGGCGCTGCGCTCGGGTGCCATTGACGCCTATGTCGCCGATACGAATAGCGCCGAGGCGGCGTTGAAGGCAAACGACGACCTAGCCATAATCACCTTTGCCGAGGGCAAGGGCTTTGAGACGACGCCGGACGAGGTGGCTGTCTCCATCGGCATCAAGAAGGGAAACACCGAACTTGCCGGCCAGATCAACAAGATCCTCGCGGGCATCTCCGCGGAAGAGCGGCAGAAGATCATGGACGCGGCGACCGACGATCAGCCGCTTTCGGAATAAAAAAACCGGATAGGAAGGAAAACGCATGAACTTACCTACGACATTTTTCGGATGGATTGGCTTCATCTGGGAAAAATACTCACCCCTCTTTTGGAAGGGCACGCTCAACACCCTGATCCTCGCGATCGCGGGCACGCTCATCGGGTTTCTTTTGGGGCTGCTCGTCGCGATCGTGCGCACAATCCCGCTTTCCAAGAAGGATCACCTCGCTAAAAAGGTGCTCATCCGCATTGCCAATGCGCTCATCAGCATCTATATCGAAGTATTTCGCGGCACGCCGATGATCGTGCAGGCGATGGTCATCTACTATGGCGCGATGCAGATTCTGAAGGCGGACATCCCGGCGATGGGCGCGGCGATTTTCATCATCTCGCTCAACACCGGCGCCTATATGGCGGAGATCATGCGCGGCGGCATTTTGGCGATCGACAAGGGGCAGACCGAGGCGGCGCAGGCCATCGGCATGACACATTGGCAGTCCATGACCAGCGTCATCCTGCCGCAGGCGATCCGCAACGCGCTGCCCTCCATCGGCAACGAGTTCATCGTCAATATCAAGGACAGCTCGGTGTTGAATGTCATTTCCGTCTCGGAGCTGTTCTTCCAGGGCAAATCCGCGTCGGGCACCTATCTAAGGTACTATGAGACCTTCTTCATCATCGCACTTATCTACCTGGTGCTGACCTTCATCTTCTCGCGGCTGTTCCGGTTGCTGGAAAAGAAGATGGATGGCCCGGACAGCTTTGTCATACACGGGTCGCAGTCGCATCACAAGCCGATGCGACTGGGAAAGGAGAACTGAGCGATGCAAGAAAAGGAAAAGATTATCGCGGTAGAGCATTTGAGCAAGGACTATGGCAAGCACACGGTGCTGCGCGACATCGACTTTTCCGTCCACGCGGGCGAGGTCGTGTGCATCATCGGGTCGTCCGGGTCGGGCAAATCGACGCTGCTGCGCTGCATCAACTTATTGGAGCAGCCGACTGGCGGCAAGATCCTCTACCATGGGCAGGACATCGAGGAAATGTCTCTCACCAAATACCGCGCCAAGGTCGGTATGGTGTTCCAGCAGTTCAACCTCTTTAACAACATGACCGTGTTGGAAAACTGCGTGGTGGGGCAGATAAAGGTGCTGAAGCGCGACCGCAAGGCGGCCGAGAAGGAAGCCTTGTTCTATCTGGAAAAGGTTGGCATGGGCGAATATGTGGATGCCAAGCCGGCGCAGATCTCCGGCGGGCAGAAGCAGCGCGTCGCGATTGCGCGGGCGCTGGCGATGAACCCGGAAGTGCTGCTGTTTGACGAGCCGACCTCCGCGCTCGACCCGGAAATGGTGGGCGAAGTGCTGGCCGTCATGAAAGAGCTCGCGCAGGCGGGCAAGCTCACGATGCTGGTCGTGACGCACGAGATGGGCTTTGCGCGCGATGTGTCCGACCGCGTGGTATTTATGAATGAGGGCGTGATCCTGGAAGAGGGCGCGCCGGAGGTCATCTTCGAGCACCCGAAGGAGGAGCGCACGCGGGAATTCCTAAAGCGGATTCTGCAAAAGTAAGAAACACAAAAAGCAGCGCCCTGGCGCTGCTTTTTTCGTGTCCGCACATGGGTAGGATAGGCGGAGTAGGAGCATATAGACGGCTGTCCCCACGCTGATGGACAGCAGCGTGTTGCGCCGCCACAGGCACAGCGCTGGGACGATGAAATGGCCCGCCCCGAACACAAACAGGCAGCCGAGCGCACAGAACAGCCCCAAAAGCGCAGGCAGAGGGTGTATCTGCGCCTTATATTGCTCGATGAACAACACGACAAACAGCGCCGTCATGGAAAAGTCGATTCCCGTAAAGTCAACGGGCAAAAGCTGCCCCGCGAGCGCGCCCATCGCAGGGAAGCGGGAAAGAAAGCTCAGGCCATAGAACATGTGCCGGCTGTTGATAACGATGGTCATGGTGGCTGCGGTCCAAAGCGATGCGCCGGAGGACAGCAGGCTCACGAGTACGAACTGCATAGACCCGGCATAGACGGTGAGGCTGATGCCGAGCGCCCACACCCAGGTATAGCCCGCCTGTGCCAGCGAGATGCCGAACGCAAAGCCCCAAAAAAGGTACCCAAAGAGCACGGGCAGCGTCTGCCGCAGTGCATAGCGAATGGATTTTGTCATATTTTTAATCCTCATTGAAATTCGAACCTATTATAAGCTCCGGGGAACGGTTCGCCCAGCCTTTTCGGCGGCGCGCAGATGGAAAATTTTTGCGAGATATGGTATACTACATATGTAAGGAAGCAGGGCAAGGCCGGCCGTTTTTCCCGCGCTTTGCAAAAGAATTGGAAATAAAGAAAGAAACCCCGCAAAAGGTATTTGCAAAATCTGCAAAATATATTACACTAATACTGTATGCAGGGGCGTGCGGTCGCTCAGTTCCTTGTGTAAGGTTTTTTAGTTTCTATAAATGCCCCAAAGGGCAAGAAGGAGAGTAACATGATTAAATTTGCGACAGTTGGCGCTGGTTGGATTGTCGATTCCTTCCTCAAAGGCGCAAAGGAGAATGCACCGGATTTCGTGCATTCCGCGGTTTATTCGTTCAGCGATGCGGAGGGTCAGGCGTTTGGCGCAAAGCATGGTATCACCAGAATCTATAACGATCTGGACGCACTCGGTGAAAGCGATATCGATGCGGTATATATTGCAAACCCCAATGCCTTCCATTACCCGACGGCCAAGACGCTGCTCGAGCACGGCAAGAATGTCATCTGCGAAAAGACTTCGGTCATCACTTCCGAACAGCTCAAGAAGCTGTATGAGATCGCAGACGAAAAGGGCGTGATCTTCATGGAAGCTATGAAGGGCCTGTACCTGCCGGAGATCCATCAGTTGACCGAGGCGTTCTCCAAGCTGGGCGAGATCCACATGGCGAAGTTCGACTTCTGCCGCTATTCCTCCAAGATGCCGGCGCTCAAGGCGGGCGAGTTCCCGAACATCTTCAACCCGGCGATGGCAGCGGGCGGCCTCATGGACATGGGCATCTACCTCGTGTACCCGGCGCTGTACTGGTTCGGCGTGCCGAACAAGATCGCGGCGGATGTTTCCATGATGTCCACAGGTGCGGACGCCTGCGGCACCGTGCTGTTTGACTGCAACCCGCTCCAGAAGGACGGCGTGTTCAAGAACATTCAGGTTACGATCAGCTACGGCAAGACGAGCACCTCCAAGCACGACAACCTCATCATGGGCGACCTCGGCGTGTTGCATGTTGACACGATGGAATGCTTCGACAATGCCTACATCGAGTATGTCGACGGCACGAAGGAAGTCGTCACCAAGAGAGACACCTCCTTTAGCAACATGGGCGGCGAGGCGCTGCAGTTCTATAAGTTCATCACGGACAAGGAAGGCACGAAGGAACGCTATGAGCAGTCCAAGAAGCTGACGACCGAAGTCATCGCGACGATGGAAAAGATCCGCGAGCAGGCGGGCATCGTATTCCCGGAAAAGGTCTACAGCCTGTAAGCGCAGCAAAAAGGAGAAAATTATGCCTTTTATCGGAATCAAGACAGCAAATAAGTTAACGCCCTCCCAGAAGCTGGCCATCAAGTGCGGCATGGGACAGGCAGTCGAGCTGCTCCCGGGCAAGAAGGAAGAAAAGATGATGATGTCTATCGAGGACGGCACCAGCATGTTCTTCCGCGGCGAGGAGAAGCAGTCCTGCGCGTTTGTGCAGGTCATCATCAAGGACGCGGCCCCGTTTGACGGCAAGGCGGCCATGACGGCGAAGATTTTCGACATCCTGGAACAGGAAGCGGGCATCGCCAAGGACGACACCTATGTCAACATCCAGGAATACCCGGAATGGGGTTCCCGCGGTGTGCTGAAAAAGTAAATAATGCAAAACAAAAAAGAGAGGCGAACTCGCCTCTCTTTTTTGCGCTTTTCCTATTTCTGCTCCGCCAAAAACTTAGGACTCGGCGGCTACTTCCCGGGCGGCGAGCCATTCCGGCCCCTCAGGCGTGAGCCCCAGCCGCCGGAAGGAGCGGACGCCCACGAGCAGCGAGACCACGCCGAGCACGGCGGCGCCCGCGGCCACATAATAGGCATTGGCGACGCCCATGGCATCCACACAGGCGCCGATGAGCAGGTTTCCGAGGTTATTTCCGAGGTTATTGAACAGCATGAGCAGGCTGGTGAGCTTGCCGGAGGCTTTGGGGTCGATGGATAGCCCCATGCTCAGCACTGTGGGCCAGCACGGCCCGGCGAAGACGCCGAACAGCAGGCAGGCGAGGAGTGCGGGCACCGGGCGGCGGAACAGCGCCAAACACGCAAGACACGCGCCCGGCAGCGCCATGCTTAGAAGGCACATGTGCACGCGGTTTTTGAGCAGCCGTTCGCCGAACAGGCGGCTCAGCGTCATGCCCCCGCGGACGGCAGAGATGCACAGCGCCGCGCCGAACGCATCGCCGAGTTCGAGGACGAAATAGTCCTTGGCATAGCCGAGCAGGCCGATCTCCATAAACATATATAGCCCGAGGCACAGTCCCATACACAAAAAGGCGGGCGTCAGCACGAGGCGGCGGCGCGCACGCCGCTCCTCCGGCGTTTCGGGCGCATCGGCCTCCGTTTCCCCGGAACGGCCGGGCGAGGGCAGGCAACACAGGAACAGCGTGAGCGCGCCGAGCAGCAGTGTGTTCACATAGTAATTCCAGCGCCAGGAGAGGCCGAACCGCCCCATGAGCAGCGCGAAGAAGAGTGGAGACAAAAACGCGCCGCAGGAGAGCGCGCCCTGCTGCCGGTTGACATGCAGCGTGATGCGTTCAGGGTCAAGCTTTGCCATGGCGGGGAAAGGGACGGAGAGAAGGATGTTGCCCCCGACGCCGCTTATGAGGTAGGAGCACAGGATCCACATCGGCCCTCGGGCAAACCCGGCGAGCAGCGAGCCGCCGATGGAGCACAGGCAGCCCACGAGCAGGGTCTTTTTGTTGTCCAGCCGGTCGAGCAGGCCGCTAAAGAGTGCGGACATGCCGAGCGCCGTGATCATTTGCGCAGACGAGATCGCGGCCATGAGCGTGCTCGAAAGGCCAAATTCCGTTTTGATGTCGAGCAGGACGAACTGGATGCCGGACATGTTGAAGCCCACATAGAAGTTCAAAAGATAGCACAGCAGGATGTAAGGAGGGAGTTTGCATTTCTTAGACATACGGAATAAAGCTCCTTTCGAGAGATCATTAGAAAAAGCCAATTCCTTTTGCGCCCCATACCATGGGGTGCAAAAGACAAGTATGCGAAATAAAAGGAGCAGGTGCGAAAAAAGGCGTGCAATGCTGCCCCTTGGCGGGCGCCTTGCCCAGATATATCGCGCCGTTTTCCGGCAGCGGGGGCCGGGTCAGCGAAAAGCGATGGTCCCTCTGGGGTTTCTTATTTATGGTAGGTCTCCCCGTGCGCAATCTTAAAGGCGCGAAAGAGCTGTTCGAACAGGATGATGCGCGCCAGGCGATGGGGGAAGGTCATCTTGGAAAAAGAGACGAGCCCTGCGGCGTCACGCTTTAGGTCCTCAGCCAGGCCGAAGGAGCCGCCAATGACAAAGCCGAGGCTGCGCGTGCTGTCCGCCTCGCGCGCAATGCGCAGGGAAAAGGCGACAGAGTCCTCCTGCGTTCCCTCGGAGGCGAGGGCATAGAATCGGTCAACCCCTTTGAGGGCAGCGCGGACACGCTCCCCCTCCTTTTTCAGGATGGCGCGGATCTCCCCTGCGGAGGCGTCCTCCGGCGTGCGCTCGTCCGCTACCTCGACGACCTCGACGGTGGCGAAGCGGGACAGCATCTTGCTGTATTCCTGCTGTGCTTCCTTCCAGTATCGTTCCTTCATTTTGCCGACGGAGATGATGCGGATCTTCAAAAAAGTACCTCTCTATTTGCAGGGATAGGTGCCGGTGATGCTGCGGCGGTTGGCCGTCCGAAGCGCCAGGTCGCGGTCGACCTGTATCCCGGCGCGCTCACACGCCGCGCGCACAGTGTCATAGGCGAGCTGTTTGGTGTTGTTGTGGCTGCTCAGGTGCCCGAGCAGGATGCCCCGTACGCCTCGGCAACACAAGGCGATGGCGGCCTCTGCCGCGTTGTCGTTGGACAGATGCCCGCGGCCGGACAGGATGCGGTGCTTTAATCGGGCGGGGTACGGCCCACTTTGCAGCATGGCGACATCGTGATTGGCTTCCAGCAGGACGATGGTGGAGCCTTCCGCGGCGTCCAGCATCTTGGGCGTCACTTTGCCGGTATCCGTGAGGATGGTAATCTTGCGCCCGCCCGCCATCAGGCTGTATCCGATCGGCTGAGCGGCGTCGTGGCTGAGCGGGATGGGGAGGACGCAGAAATCGCCCAGGAAGAATTCATTGTTGTCGATGATGCGGATATTGTGCAGGGCGACCTCGCCGATCTTTGGCTGCATCTGTTCCCAGGTGGCCGCATTGGCATAGATAGGAAGGTCGTATTTGCGGCTCAGGACGCCGGCGCCCTTGATATGGTCCATATGTTCGTGCGTGATGAGAATGCCGCCAAGCGATGCGGGGGAAAACCCGACCTCGCGGATCGCCTTCTCGATCAGGCTGCCCGCCGCGCCGGCATCGACCAACAGCGTCGTGCTCTCCGTCGAAAGCAGTGAAGTGTTGCCGGAGGAGCTACTCAACAGCGGCGAAATTTGTAGGTTCATGAAAGCCTCCCTTGTTCTACCTTCTATCATATCGGGGAACGGCGGAATTTTCAATCTGTTTTTGCACAAAAACAGAGCAGGCAACGCTTGCCTGCTCTGCATATGCAAAATAATTCCTGGAAAGAGAGCTTATTGCTCCTGGATCAGCTTGATGATGTCACCCACCGTCTGGATTTCGGCGGTTTCGTCGATGGTGATGCCAAAGGCGTCCTCGATCTCCATCACGATCTCGACCATGTCCAGCGAATCAACTTCCATATCCTTGAAGGAGGATTCCTCCGTAATGCTCTTCGGGTCAATGTCCAAATAGTTGGAAATGATGTCCTGCAGCTTTTTTAGTTCCATATGCAAACTCCTTTCTTGCTTCGCAAGGGGCACGCCCCTTTTTTACCATTCTATCATAAAGCAGGTATTAGTCAATCGTTTCCGCAGAGTTTTCCCGCCGGTGCAGGCGGTTATACAAAAGCGCCAGCAAGCAGGCGAGCGCGAAGAACAGCGCGGCCAAAAAGAAGGGGAAGTCTGGCGACAGGCCGTAGAGGAAGCCGGCGGTGAGCGCGCCCGCAATCATGCCGAGGCTCTTGACGGCGTTATAGAAGCCCATGACGACACCGCTGCCCTCCGAGAGCGCACGGCTGCGCGCGGCGACCTGTTCCTGTAAAAGCGGTTGGAAGACGGCGGCACAGCCGAAGAAGAGCATAGCTGCCGCGAGGAACAGGCCGAGGGTAGGCATTTGCAGCATGAACAGTGTGGACGCGGCGCACAGGGCGAGCAGCAGCGCCGTGGGCAGGTCGATTCGTTTGCGGCGCAGGATAGCCATGCACACCGTCAGATTGGCGAGCAGGGAGACAATGCCCGTCGCGGCCTTGACCGCGCCGTTATAGCTCGTGGAAAAGCCGTATTGGTCGATCATATAGTAGTTGAAGCACTGTTCGAAGGCGTTATAGGCGATAAACGCGCACAAAATCGCGCCGAACAGGACGACGAGCGCCCGGCACAGGTAGGGCCGGATGGCGAGGAAAGCCGAAAAGGGGTTGGCCTCACGCACGAGCGCACCCAGCGTCTGCGGTTCCTTTTGCGGGACATCCTCCCGCCGGCGCAACACGAGGAAGAACAGCAGCGCACAGCCGAACATGCCGAAGATTTGCACAAGGAAGCACAGGCGGATGGACACATCGCCCAGCACCCCACCTAGCAGGTACCCAAACGCGCTGGCCACGACATTGATGGTCGCAAGGATGGTCAGGTTGCGCCCACCCTTGCCCGCAGGAGAGGAGTCGGCCGTGTAAATCATGGAGATGGTCATATACCCCGCGGCGAACGCCCCGGCAAAGGCGCGCGCGACGACGATTGCGAGTTCACTTTTCGCCAGCATGAACAGCGCTTGCCCCGCGGCATAACCGGCGCAGGACAGCGCCATGGCCGTGGAAGTGCGCATCCGGCGGGAGATCTTCCCCCAAAAGGGCGAGAAGAGGAAGTTGGTGACAGCCATGGAGGCGAATGCCAACCCAAACATATAGTCGCCGAGGTGCAGGTTTTTGATGATGGCGGGGGTAACGGGGTGTGCCAGGTTATTGATGATAAATTCCAGGCTGAACACGAGAAAGAAGGGCAGCAGGTTGCGTGCCTTGCGGGATTCGGATTGCATAAAAAT
>CAOKKG010000013.1 GCA_948468985.1 uncultured Eubacteriales bacterium
CTGCAGGACTGCTCGCTCAAGGCAACCTTCTTTTCCTCACTCGTCAACCCGTCGACGCGCTTTGTAAACAGCACAATCTATGCAATTGTAGGCATCGTCGGGGCGTTCTCTGTCGTGGCAGGTAACATGAGCGTCGGGATGCTGTCCAGCTTTTTAAGCTACTCCAGCCAGTACACCAAGCCGTTCAACGAGATCTCCGGCGTCGTGACAGAGCTGCAGAACGCGCTTGCCTGCGCGGCGCGCGTCTTTGCCCTGATCCGCGAGCCGGAGGAGATCCCGGACGCTTCCCCGGCGGTGGCGGTCGAAGAATTCGATGGCAGGGTCAGCCTGGAGCATGTGAATTTCTCCTATGTGCCGGAGCGTAAGCTGATCCAGGACTTCAACCTTTCGGCCAAGCCGGGGCAGCGGATCGCCATCGTCGGCCCGACAGGCTGCGGCAAGACGACGGTCATCAACCTGCTCATGCGGTTCTACGATGTGAACAGTGGCAAGATCGCCGTGAGCGGCGTGGACATCCGCGACATGACGCGGCACAACCTGCGCCAAGGCTACGGCATGGTGTTGCAAGACACCTGGCTGCGCTCGGGGACGATCCGCGAGAACATCTGCATGGGTAAGCCGGACGCGACGGAGGAGGAGATGATCGCGGCGGCCAAAGCGTCGCACGCGCACAGCTTCATCCGCCGCCTACCGCAGGGCTACGACACGCTGATCGGCGAAGACGGCGGTAGCCTCTCGCAGGGGCAGAAGCAGCTCTTGTGCATCACACGCGTCATGCTCTGCCTGCCACCGATGCTGATTTTGGATGAGGCGACCTCCTCCATCGATACGCGGACAGAGATCAAGATTCAGGAGGCGTTTGCCCGCATGATGCAGGGGCGGACGAGCTTCATCGTCGCGCATCGCCTGTCGACCATCCAGTCGGCCGATGTGATCCTCGTCATGCGCGACGGCAACATCATCGAGCAGGGAAGGCATCAGGAGCTGCTTGCCAAGCAGGGCTTTTATGCCAACCTATATAACAGCCAGTTCAAGCATTGAGAGAACAAAGGATCCGCACGGCACGCCATGCGGATCCTTTATTGCCGTTTATGGCCACTCTTTCAGAATTGCATCCCGGGACAGTTGTGCTATAATGAGAAAAAAGGACAAGGGAGGAAGTGCTTCTATGCAGACAACTGTTGTGCCGTCGCGGGAATTTTTGCGGGAGGCGTTTGTGCTCGTTTCCGAAGCGGTGCCGGACGCGATTCTGGAGATCCGGTATGCCTCGAGCTATAATTTTGTTGGAAGCCCAATCGACGGGTACGAACAGCCCTGCGCAATCTTGACGCAGCAGGCAGCCGATGCGCTTCGTAAGGTGAGCGATGCGGCGCGTACCCGGGGGTATCGGCTCAAGATCTATGACGCCTATCGTCCCGTGCGGGCGGTTGCACACTTTGCCCGCTGGGCGGAGCAGGCGGAAGCGGTGGAGATGCAGGAGATCTTTTACCCGGGCGTGGACAAGGCAAACCTGTTTTCGCTGGGCTATATCGCCCGGCAGTCGGGGCACAGCCGCGGCAGTACCGTAGATCTGACGCTGGTGGAGGAACGGACGGGCAAGGAAGTAGACATGGGCGGTGCGTTCGACTTTTTCGGCGAGCGGTCGCATGCGGACTATACGAGCACGCTGACACCGGCGCAGATCGCCGGACGGTTGCTGCTGCGGGATTTGTTGTGTATGCACAGCTTTTTGCCGCTGAAGAGCGAGTGGTGGCACTTCACCCTGCAAAACGAGCCCTTTCCGGATACCTATTTTGACTTCCCGGTCAATCCCGTGCCCTGGATGTGCGGCAGGGAAGATGCATGAAGCGCTTTGACACGCATGTGCACCTAACGGACATGGCCTTGACTGCGGGCGGCCGTCTGGCAGAGGCGCTTTTGGGGGCGGAAGCTTTCCTTTGTTGCGCCACTTCGCTTGCGGACAGCCGGGCGGTCGTCTCCCTGGCGGCGCGGGAAACGAAAGTGTTTGCGGCGATTGGCGTGCACCCCGCGTTTTGCGATGAGCAGGCGCTTCCCCACTTGCAGGAGAGCCTGGAGGATATCCTCCGGGTGCAGCCGGAGCGCATCCGGGCAGTGGGGGAGATCGGGCTGGACGCACGCAAAGGCCAGCCGCCGCAGGTGCTGCAGGAGTCTTTCCTCCGGGAACAGCTCTCCTTTGCCGGGGCGCACGGCCTGCCCGTCAGCCTGCATTGCGTGCAGGCGGCGCAGCGACTGTGGGAGGCGTTGCGGGCGGAGGGCATCCGCCGTGGGGCGGTACACGGGTTTTCGGCGGGCAGAGAGCTGGCACGGCAGTTCTTGGATCAGGGAATGTATTTGGGCATCGGCATGGCCGCGAGCCGCGAAAATGCCCGGCGTGTCCGAGAGGCAATTGCCTATGCGCCGCTCGACCGCCTGCTTTTGGAGACAGACAGTCCGTCGATGCCGCCGCCAGGCTACGGGGCAGTGAATATGCCGGAGACGATTCGGCTGCCGGCGCGCGTAGTCGCCGAAATCAAACAATTGGATATCGAAACTGTGTGGGCGCAGACCTTTGAAAACGCCTGCACGCTGTTTTCAATCGAAGGGGAAGTATGAGCATAGATCTATCGCGCGCCCGGCTATTATTGGGCGAGGAGGCGCTTTTACGCCTTGCAAATACGCATGTGGCGATTTTTGGCTTGGGCGGTGTCGGTTCTTTCGCGGCTGAGGCGATCGCCCGCGCGGGCGTGGGGCATATCACGCTAGTCGACAAGGACACGGTCGACCCGAGCAATGTCAACCGGCAGCTGCTGGCGCTCTCGGATACGATCGGGCAGCAGAAGACGGCGCTCATGCGGGAACGAATCCTGCGCATCCATCCGGAGGCGGAGGTCCTGTGCCGCCCGGTCTTTTTTGGTGCGGATACGGTGGACGACTTTGATTTTTCGCAATACGACTATGTGCTGGACGCGATCGACACGGTGAGCGCCAAGCTCCTGCTCGCGGAGCGCTGCTACGAGGCGGGTACCCCGCTCGCAAGCTCTATGGGGACGGGCAACAAACTGGATCCGACACGGTTTGAGGTGGCGGACATCTACGAAACTTCGGTCTGCCCGCTCGCAAGAGTGATGCGGCGGGAGCTGAAACGCCGCGGAATCCCCTCGCTTCAAGTCGTATATTCCCGGGAGGTGCCCTTGCAACCGCGGGAAAAGCTGGCCGTTAACGACCGCAAGCTCGCACCCGGAAGCCTCAGCTTTGTTCCGCCAGTCGCCGGGATGATTTTGGCCGGGATCGCGATCCGGACAATCGCCGGGATCGGCGAATAAGAGCGCCTGAGGCGGGGCCTCATACCGTATCGGGAGGAAAGGGCGTTGTGCACCGGGGAGGATTTTGCCGCCGGCGAGGTGGCACCTATCATGCAACTTGGCACCTTGTTGGAAAAATTGACAGTCACAAAGGTGCGCACGGAGATCGAAAACCTGGTGCGGTTGGCGCCGCAGACCGCATAGGTGCTGCGAAACGGTAAAGAACAGACCGCTCCGACCGAGCAAGTTCGATTGGGGGAAGCGGCTTCGCAACCTCCCTGGAGGGAGAGAGTATTCCCGTGGACGGCGTAATCGTTGCCGAGCAGACCTCGATCAACCAGGCTAGTCATGACCGGCAAGTCTCTGCCGGTCGACCTGGCAGGCCGTTTAGCAATATGGGTATCTGCGTGGCCGGCGGGCTCATTGCCGCGGTATGCGCACTGCTGCTCCTCTAAGAGAATCGGTTTCTGGCAAATATAAAATCGCCCTCCTCAAAAAAGGGAGGGCGGCTTTTCATTTGTGTGTGGCTTCGTCCAGCATCGTGCGGTTCTGTTGGATCGTCGTATGAATGGACTGCATTTCCAAATCCAGCGCGCTGATGGAATTGGCACAGTTTAATAGCCGTGTGTGCAGGTCTTCCGAAATGGCGTTGTTCGCCTTGTATTTCAGCTTGTGCTCCAAACTGGCCCAGAAGTCCATGGCGATGGTACGGATCTGGATCTCTACCGCGACGGATTCCGTGCTTTCCGCCAAAAAAATCGGAATCTTGACGATCAGGTGCAGGCTGCGGTATCCGGAAGGCTTGGGGTGCTTGATATAGTCCCGCGTGCGGACGAGTTGCACATCATCCTGCCCAGTGAGCAGGTCGGCAATGCGGTAGATGTCATCTATATAGTTGCAGATGACGCGCACCCCCGCGACATCTGTGATGTTTTCCCGGATGGACTCGTAGGTCATTGGCAGTCCTTTGGCACGCACCTTGTGCAGGATGCTCTTGGGGGACTTCAGGCGGGATTCAATGTGGTGGATCGGATTATAGTCATACCGCGTTTGAAAGTCCTCGTCCAAGATCTCGAGCTTGGTCTGCACTTCCTTGATTCCGGCATGATAGACCTGCATCTGGTTTGTGAAGTTCTGCACGGTCTTTTCCCAGGAATAGTCCTGTAAAAGCGTCAATTCCGCCTCTGAGAGGATGCGCGTCGGTTTTTGCTGCATGATGGCGTGCCTCTTTTCGCTCAGATTGTGTAGGAATTCGTATACGAATCGAACTTGCGAATCACCTTCGACGCACGAAACACAAAAATCAGATCTGTAATGCCGTCAAAGAGCAGCGAGGCGCCTGAGATGATCGCCATCGCGGAAGCCGAAGCCAGCGGCGCCCAAATGACAAAGATGCCGAGCGTGATCGTGATCACGGCGAACAGGAGGTATACCCACCAATCGGCATAGGCGCTGCGCTTAAGCTCAATGCTGTCCTGCACATTCAAGAATCCGTGGATGAGTAGGATAATACCGAAGAGCACACTCAAAAACTGCACGACCGTGCCGGGACGGATGACTGTCCACAGCCCCAGCGCCGACACGACGAGACCTAGGAACAGCCCGGCATTCGGACCGGTCTGCGGTGCGGAAAAATAGAGGATGATGGAAAGAATCCCCCCGAGCAGCAGCAGCCAACCGGAAAGCAGGCAGATAAACATCGTCGAAGAGGTCGGCCAAAGGATGAGAACCAGGCCGAGGATCATCGTGAGGAGCGCCACGAGGATGATGTTTGCTTTTGTGCGCTTTAACCATTCTTTCATAGAGAAACACCCTTTCATTTGCTAAATTTTTGATTGCCGATTGCGGCTTTCCTTAAATAAAGTGTATCACGAGCGAAAATGTAATGCAAGGGAGGCGACAGATTTTGAAATTCGGAAAATATGGATATTTTGTAAAAAGGCAGCGGTGCTTTTACACAAATTCCTTGGGTAGAGAAGGGAACTGTGTTAGAATGGAGGAGGGAATACGAGGTGTCTATGGAACGGGCAAAGAAAACAGAGGATAGGGAAATCTTTCGGGAGGACGCACCCCTGGCACAGGAGGTCGTCCGTCGAAGCCGGGCGGTCATGCAAGCGGCCCAAAAGCTGCATATGAGTATTTCCGGCGGCATGCCGGGCACACGCCTGCGGCGGGAGTCAGTCGAGGCGAATCTGTCCCGCTTGCGGGAGGCGATGGAGGATCTGGAATTTCAGCTCCGCATGGAGACGCTCAACGAGGAAGACACACAGGAATTGACTTCGCTTTGAGAATATAGTATTATAGAAAAAGATGCGGATATGGCGGAATTGGCAGACGCGCCAGACTTAGGATCTGGTGCCTTCGGCGTGCAGGTTCGACCCCTGTTATCCGCACCAAACAGCAAGGATCCGAGCCGAGCTTCCCTTGGGGAGGCGGGTTCGGATCCTTTGCTTTTTCGGGAAGATTGGATCTAGGCGCTGCTGAAATGGCGTCGTCAGGCGCGCCCCAGCATCACACCTCCAGCTTTGCCCGGGCGGTGTTGTTTTACGTGGGTAGCGCATCTTGCGGAGAGGGGCGTTGCGTGATAAGATGAAGGACACAGTGCGCTTGCCTATGGTGCAGAATAAAGACCGCACAGCTGTCGCTCCTATGCGCCCGGGCAATGCGGCAAGGCGGGGGCTGCGTTTTTTGCGGCGCGCAAAATCACGAAACACAGAAGAGAATCGAATCATGTCAGAGAAAATCATTGTACGCGGCGCGAAGGTTCATAACCTGAAAAATATTGATGTCGACATCCCGCTGCATAAAATTGTTGGGATCGCCGGAGTGTCCGGCTCCGGGAAGTCCTCGCTGGCGCTGGGGGTGCTGTATGCGGAAGGCTCCCGCCGGTACCTAGAGTCGCTCTCGACCTATACCCGCCGCCGCATGACGCAGGCGGCCAAGGCTTCGGTGGAAGAAGTGCTGCACATTCCCGCCGCCCTGGCGCTGCATCAGCGGCCCGGCGTGCCAGGCATCCGCAGCACCTTCGGCACGGGCACGGAGCTTCTAAACAGCCTGCGGCTGCTGTATTCCCGCCTAGCGAGCCACCGCTGCCCCAACGGGCACTATCTGCCACCGACATTAGCTGTCGCCGCTGGCAAGCCGCTCGTCTGCCCAGCCTGCGGCGTTTCCTTCTATGCGCCGTCAGCCGAGAAGCTGGCGTTCAACTCGCAGGGTGCCTGCCCGACCTGCGGCGGTACGGGGAGCGTACGCACAGTTGACATGGCTTCGCTCGTGCCGGACGAATCCCTTTCCATTGACCAGGGAGCGGTGGCCCCCTGGAACAGCCTCATGTGGTCACTCATGACGGATGTCTGCCGGGAGATGGGCGTGCGGACGGATGTGCCGTTTCGCGAATTGACGTCGGCGGAGAAGGAGATCGTCTATCACGGCCCGGCGGAAAAGAAGCACATTTTCTATCACGCAAAGAATTCCAATCAGGCGGGGGAGCTGGACTTTACCTACTATAACGCCGTATACACGGTGGAAAACGCGCTTTCCAAGGTCAAGGACGAGAAGGGCATGAAGCGGGTGGAAAAGTTCCTGCGGGAGGACATCTGCCCGGACTGCCACGGGACGCGCCTTTCCGCCGCCGCACGGGCGCCGAAGCTCCGGGGTATCTCCCTCGACAAGGCGTGCCAGATGACGCTGGGTGAGGCCGTTTGCTGGGTGCGCGGCGTCCCGGGGAGCCTGCCGGAGGAAATGCGTCCCATGGCGGAGAGCATCTGTGGCGCGTTTTTGGACACGGCTCGGCGGCTCCAGGAGCTGGGACTATCCTATCTGTCGCTGGATCGCGCTGCCTCGACGCTTTCCACCGGTGAACGGCAGCGCATGCAGCTGGCCCGCGCCGTCCGCAACCGGACAACCGGCGTCCTCTATGTGCTGGATGAGCCGTCGATCGGCCTGCACCCCTCTAACATCGCGGGACTCACCGGCGTAATGCACGACCTTGTGGCGGACGGCAATTCCGTGATCCTCGTGGATCACGACACGCAGATCCTAAAAGAGGCGGACTGGATCGTCGAGATGGGACCGCAGGCGGGCGCCAAGGGCGGCCATGTGATTGCGGAAGGAGATGTCCCGCAGATCGTGCAGAACCCTGCTTCTCAAATCGGGCGCTTTCTGGTGAGCCCGCCGGCAGAGGAAGGGCCGCACATGACCGCGGCAGAGGTCTTTTCTCAGGGGAGGGTTCACCTGTCCACCGGGCGGATCCATACGGTCAAGCCGTTGGAGGTGGACATCCCGAAGGGGCGGCTCTGCGTCGTGACCGGGGTTTCCGGCTCCGGCAAGACGACGATGGTGCTGGAGAGCCTCATCCCAGCGCTTTTAGCGCACATCGATGGCAAACCGCTCCCGCCGCATGTACGGGAGGTCCGCGCCGCGGGGATCGCTCACGCAAAGCTCATCGATGCCACGCCGATCGGCATCAATGTGCGGTCGACCGTCGCGACCTACGCAGGCGTGCATGACGAGCTCCGCAAGCTCTTCGCAAAGTCACCTTCCGCCCGGGAAGCGGGGTACCGCGCGAGTGATTTTTCCTATAATACTGGTTCTCTGCGCTGCCCGGGGTGCGACGGCACCGGCGTGGTCAGCTTGGATGTACAGTTTTTGCCGGATGTGACCATTCCCTGTCCGGATTGCCGTGGGTCGCGCTATGCCAAGGCCGCATATGGCGTGAAGTTGACCAACAAGGTGGGGGAAAGCGTCTCCCTCCCGGAGGTCATGGAAATGGATGTGGCGGAAGCGCTGGACTTCTTCCGCGACCGGAAGAGTGTATACGCCAAATTACAGGTGCTTTCCCGGCTGGGGCTCTCCTATCTGACGCTGGGGGAGGAAACGCCGAGCCTTTCCGGCGGAGAGGCGCAGCGCCTGAAGCTCGCAAGCGAGATCGGCCGGGCACAGGAGGATTCGATCTTCGTCTTTGACGAGCCATCGATCGGCCTGCACCCGCTGGATGTGCAGGTACTCCTCAAAGTATTTCGGGTGCTCATCGCCCAGGGCGCAACCGTCGTGGTCATTGAGCACGACCTGGACATCATCCACCATGCGGACTATGTGATCGACATGGGGCCCGGCGGCGGAGAGGCAGGCGGACGCATTGTAGCCACCGGGACGCCGGCGGAGATTCGTCAAAACCCGGCCAGTGTCACCGGACGATACCTGTGACGCGCCGGGCGGCAGACAACCATCGAAAAAGCCGCAACAAAAAACCGGCGGGATGCCCAATGCATGCCGTCGGTTTTTCATATTCCATTCAATGTTCTGCCGCTGCTCTTCCAAAACCCCAAAGAGCGCGATCCTGTTTTGCTGCTGTTTATTCCGCGTCCTCGTAGGTGACGCCCTCCGGATGGCAGAGGACGAGCTTTACATCGCCCTCTACCCGGTGGTTCGGGATGTGATAGGGGAAGAACAGCTCGTCGGCTTTATGGATCTCCATCTCACCGCCGTCGTAAATCAGTTTGCCGGAACCTTCGAGCACAATCGCCACCTGCGGGAAGCCGGTATCGCGGATAGGAGCACAGCCATGGGCATCCAGCTCCGTAAACGAGAAGAAGGAAGTCTGATCCAGGCCGATCACAATGGATTCCGTCCCCCAGTCGCCGCGGCGGAAGACCTTGCGCGGGATGCGCCAACGCTTGAGGTTTTCCTCATAGGTGCAGCCGTCATAGACATAGGCGCCCAAGAGCCGTTCGTCATAGAGCGCCTCCGCCTCGGGCGTAATCTCGCCAAAGTCGATATGCCAGAGCTTCGCCGTCTCGCGCATCGGGAGCGCGCCCAGCGTGATGTCGCTCGGCTCCTGCACCTCGATCACAAAGCAGCCTTCGCCGAGCGCGTGCGGGCAGCCGCCGCCGACGAAATAGGTCTCTCCGACCTGCACGGGGATTTTGTGGCATAGGTTTTCCAGCGCCTCCAGGTCGCCCGCATGATAATACTTTTCCCATTCCTCCCGCGTGACGCCTTCCTGAAAGCCGAGCAGGATATAGGCGGGTTCTGCCGTGTCGTCGCGCGTGCCGATGACAAACCAGCTTTCCTCTTTGCCATAGTCGCTGTTCCACATCTTCTTGGCCCAGGGGCGCGTCGGGTGACACTGCAGGCCGTATTGCCGCTGCGCATCCAGATATTTGATGAGCATGCCGAGGCCGGTGCCGTTCTTTTGCATATGCGTCTTGCCGAGGATCTCCTCCGGTGCGCGCTCGATTGCCTCAAACAAGAACAGGCGTTCGCCGTCTGGGAGGTACACCTCACTGCATCCGTAATTCGGTTTATCCTTCGGGGGCTTCTCAACTCGCGTCACTGAACCGATCCACGCTTCGGAACCGGTTTCATCATCGATAGGTGGTGTGATGCCGCGGAATTTATCGATCTCTCTGCCGCCGGCGCCGCGAATTCGGTTTTGCACAAGTTTCCAGGGTTGATTATACACGGGGATAGAAACCTCCAATCCATTTCATTTCCCTTTCAGTATACTATGCGATCGCACAAAAGCGCAACAAAAAAGAAGCGGTTCCATTTTAGATGTGCCGACGCCGGAATCGGCGAAGATTGTGTCCCCTTTCCCAGAAAATTATGCTATAATAGCAGAAAAAGAAAGAAATTTGGAGGAAACGATTTGGCATTGACTCCTATGATGCGCCAATACCTGGAAATCAAAGAGCAGAACAAGGATTGTCTGCTATTTTTTCGGTTAGGCGACTTTTATGAAATGTTTTTCGAGGACGCGGTGACCGCCTCTCGCGAACTGGAGATCACGCTGACCGGAAAGGACTGCGGCCTGGAGGAGCGCGCCCCTATGTGTGGCGTGCCCTATCATGCGGCGGAAGGATATATCCAGCGGCTGATTGAAAAAGGATATAAAGTGGCGATCTGCGAGCAGCTGGAGGATCCCTCGCAGGCCAAGGGGATTGTGGAGCGCGGGATCGTACGCATCATCACGCCGGGGACGGTCGCCGACGGCGCGATGCTCAAGGAGAATGAGGACAGCTATATCCTCTCACTTTACATGCAAGATAGCCGCTACGGCGCGGCGTATGCCGATGTTTCGACCGGGAAATTCTTTGTGGAGGAGGGGGAGCAGATCTCGCTAAACAACCTGCTTGCGCGGGTCGCGCCCAAGGAGATCCTCTATGACCGAGAAAACGCAGCACTGGATGCGCTGTTAAAATCGAGCAATGCGAGTTTCTACTGCACACCCTATGAGGCGTGGCCATACCTGCCTGCCAATGCGGAAAAGCTGCTGCGGCAACATTTCGGCGTGATGAGCCTGGACGCCTTTGCCCTCCGGACGGATTCGCTGGAGATCCCCGCAGCCGGGGCGCTCTTACAATATCTGCTAGACACGCAGAAAAACGCCTTGAAGCACATCAAAAAGCTCACCAAGACTTCGGGCGGCGCGTATATGGTGATCGATCCGTTTACGCACCGCAATTTGGAGCTCACCGAAACGATGCGCGAAAAGGCCAAGCGCGGGTCACTGCTCGGTCTGCTGGACAAGACGCGCACCGCCATGGGCGGGCGGCTCTTAAAGCACTACATTGAACAGCCGCTGCTCGATAGGCAGGCAATCCAGGGTCGCCTGGACGCGGTGGAGGAGCTTAAGAACGACCTCTACCTGCGCAGCACACTGCGCGCGAGCCTGGAAGAGATCTATGACATCGAACGCCTGCTTTCTCGCATATCGTATGGGTCGCTGGACGCGCGCGACGCGGTAGCAATCCGCAGTTCTCTGCGCCCGCTCCCCGAAATCCGCGCACAGCTCACGGCGGCGAAAAGCCCCTTATTGCAGGAGCTTGGTGGCCGGATCGACTGCCTTGCGGAGCTTTGCGCCTTTTTGGAGGAAAGCATCGCCGATACGCCGCCCATGGGGCTGCGCGAAGGCGGGTTCATCCGCCCCGGGTTCCACGCCGAGGTGGATAAGCTGCGCGAGGCCAAGACGAGCGGCAAGGACTGGCTCGCGTCGCTGGAAAAGCGTGAACGCGAGCAGACGGGCATCAAAAACCTGAGGATTGGCTACAACAAAGTATTTGGGTATTATATTGAGGTCACCAAGGCGAATCAGGCCCTCGTGCCGTATCGCTACACACGGCGGCAGACTCTAACGGGCAGCGAACGGTATATCACACAGGAGCTCAAGGAACTGGAGGACATGCTCCTGTCCTCGGAAGATAAGTGCAACAAGCTGGAGTATCAGCTCTTCCAGACGGTGCGCGAAAAGCTGGAACAGCACATGGAGGCGATGCAGGAAAACGCAAACTGCATCGCTGTGGCCGACGCGCTGCAATCCTTTGCGCAGGCGGCCTATGACTATAACTATGTAAAGCCACAGATCCGTGAGGATGGTACACTGAAGATCGTGGGCGGGCGGCACCCAGTCGTGGAGCGCGCCGCGCGGCAAGACTTTGTCCCGAACGATGTGTATATGGACGCAAAGGACGATAAGCTCCTCATCATCACCGGGCCCAACATGGCTGGAAAGAGCACCTTCATGCGGCAGGTCGGCCTCATAGTGCTCATGGCACAGATGGGCAGCTTTGTCCCGGCGGAATCGGCCAAGATTGGCATCGTTGACCGCGTGTTTACCCGTGTCGGTGCGTCGGACGACCTGGCCTCCGGGCAGAGCACCTTTATGGTGGAGATGAATGAGTTAGCCAGCATCTTAAACAACGCGACCAAGAAGAGCCTACTCATCCTGGACGAAATCGGCCGGGGGACGAGCACGCTCGACGGGTTGAGCATCGCCTGGGCAACTATCGAATACATTCTGGGGGAAAAGGGGATTGGCGCCAAAACGCTGTTCGCGACGCACTATCACGAATTGACGGCGCTCGAACGCATGATCCCTGGTGTGCGCAATTACTCGGTCGGCGTGAAGGAATTCCACCGGGAGATCCTGTTTCTGCACAAGATTGTGCGCGGCGGCGCAGACAAGAGCTTCGGGATCGATGTGGCCAAGCTGGCCGGGCTCCCGGAAGCGCTTATTTCGCGCGCCCGCGCGCTCCTGTCGCTTTTGGAAGAGCAGTCGAGCACGGACCTTGCCGGCATCGACCTTTCGCGGGCGGACACGCAGGCGGAGAACCGGCGGACGGAGCAGGAGGAACACGTGCTTTCCGCGCTGCGCGCGCTGGATATCAACAGTCTGACGCCGCTCGAGGCGCTCTCTCTGCTTAACGATTTTCGGCAGAAGATTTTGGAAGATAACTGATCTATGGGAAAAATACAAATCTTAAACGAAACGGTGGCTTCGCGCATTGCGGCGGGGGAGGTCGTCGAACGCCCCGCCTCGATCGTCAAGGAACTGCTTGAAAACTCGATCGATGCGCACGCGACTGCTATCGCCATCTCCATTGAGGAGGGAGGCGTCCGCGAAATCCGCGTGTCGGACAACGGCGAGGGGATCGCGCCGGAGGACATGCCGCTCACCGTCGTCAAGCACGCGACCAGCAAGATTTTCACGCTGGAGGATCTGGAACACATCCATTCCATGGGTTTTCGTGGAGAGGCGCTGGCTAGCATTGCGGCGGTGTCCATGCTCACCATCAAGTCACGAACGAAAAACGCCGCATTTGGCTCGGAGCTGTATGCCCGCGGCGGGCGGGTAGAATCTCTCCGTCAGGCGGGGCTCCCGGACGGGACGACCGTGCTCGTGGAAAACCTGTTTTACAACACGCCTGCGCGCCTGAAATTCCTAAAAAAGCCGGGAGCCGAGGCGGCGCTCATCTCGGATATGGTTGCGCGGCTCATCCTCGCTAACCCGCAGATCTCCTTCCGCTATACGGCAGGGGGAAAGGTCGTTTACCACAGCCCGGGCAACGGTAAGCTGGAGGATGCAATCTACAGCGTATATGGCTTTTCCATGAAAAACGCCCTGATCCCCGTGGATTTCCGGCTGAATCAGACCTATCTGCGCGGGTATATTGGCGCGCCGTTCCAGGCGTATAAGACGCAGAAGCACGGCACGCTTCTCGTCAACGGCCGCTATGTCAAAAATTCTCTAGTGCAGCGGTCAGTGATGCGCGCTTATGGCGAGCGCTTGCTCAAGAACAATTATCCGTTCTATGTGCTGCAATTGACGCTCCCGGCGGAGGAGGTGGATGTCAATGTCCACCCGAACAAGCTGGCGGTGCATTTTCGGGACGAGAACGAGGTGGAATATGTGCTCATCTCGGCGCTGGAACAGGCGCTGCGCAACACCTACCGCCCGCCAGCGCTGGAGCTTCCTCCGCAAAAGGAAGTCCCCCCGACGGCGGAGAAGGCGGAAAATCAGCCGCCCCCAAAGCCGTGGGCGGCGTCATCCCTGCCAGAGCGGGAAGAACCGGAAAGAGAGAAGACTGAGCTGATCGTACAGCGGCGTGGAGCCAACACGAGACGCTATGCAGTGGAGCAGGAAGTAGCTGCGAGGCATGCCGAAGAAGAGGCAGAGCGGATGCCGCCGCTCTTTGCTCCGCCGCAGCCTGAGGCAGAGGCCGTGCGGCGAACGGATTCCGTGCTCGATCCGGCGCTTTCCGAACGGATCGACGAGATCCTGCAATACGCGCAGGACGCCGCACTGCAAACGACGCAGCCCCTCTCGCTGCATGAGAGCGGCGGCACGCTGCCGATCGAGGCGGCGCCGGACCGCTCTCCGCCCGTCGCGGAGGAGACGGCCGCACAGGCCTTTGGGCAGTCGCTCTCGCAGGTGGAGGACCGTCGCGCGAGTATCGCGTCAAAGGCAGAACAGGCGCCGGATATTTTCCGAGGGCGTGTAGACTTCCGCATCGTGGGCGTCGCCTTCGAGACCTATTTGATCATCGAATACGCTTCGACGCTATACCTGATCGATCAGCACGCGGCGCACGAGCGGAAGATCTATGACGAACTGATGGCGGGGATCTCCAAGCGCTTGGTAATCCAGCACCTGTTGACGCCGCTCCGCATGGAGATCACCCCGGCGGAAGCGCAGCTCTTGGAGGAAAACCGCTCGCTGCTCTCGGATATGGGCTTCTGCCTGGCGCGGATTGACCTGCATTCCTGTACGGTGACGGCCTATCCGCAGATTTTGGGCGATACGGACATCCGACAGACGTTTCAGGATATGCTTGGCAATCTGGACCGCGGAGAAGGCTCCCAGCAGGTGCGGCGCGAAAAAATTGCCAAAGGCGCGTGCAAGCGCGCGATTAAGGGCGGCATGCGCATGAGCGAGGCGGATATCCGCGAATTGGTGGAAACCAGCCTCATGCAGGGGAAGATCCCACATTGCCCGCACGGCCGCCCTGTCGCCATCACGCTGACACGCACACAGCTGGAGGAAGGCTTTAAACGGAGGGTATGAGGAGACATGCAGGGAAAAAAACAGAAGCTCCTACTCATCACGGGGCCGACGGCCGCCGGGAAGACCGACCTGGCGCTGTCCATTGCGCGCGACTTTGCGGGAGAGATCCTGTGCGCGGATTCCATGCAGATTTATCGCGACATGCACATTGGCACGGCGCGGCCGCTGCCGGAGGAACAGGCGGGCGTCCCGCATCATCTGTTCGGGGAAATCGCACCGGATGCTTCCTATAGCGTAGCGGCCTATCAGCAGGAGGCGCAGCGGCGGATGCAGGACATCTGGGCGCGCGGCAAGCTCCCCATCGCCGTCGGTGGAACGGGGCTATACATCCATGCACTGCTGTATCAGGTTGACTTCACGGACGCCGCACCGGATGACACCCTGCGTGAGCAGCTTTCGCAGCAATACAACGCTCCCGGTGGCGCAGACAGACTGTATGCAGAGCTACTAAGCAAAGACCCCACAGCAGCGGCGCGCATCCATAAAAACGACAAAAAGCGCCTGATCCGGCGGCTGGAGATTCTGCAGAGCGGAGCGGCGCAGGAGCCGTACGCCTTTCGTAGGCCGCAGGAGCATTACGATACGCTGGTGCTCGGCGTCAACAAGGACCGTGCGCAGCTGTACCGGGACATCAACCTGCGTGTCGATCAAATGATGGCGCAGGGGCTATGCCAGGAGGCGGAGGCGGTTTATCGGACATATGGCACAAAGATCCCGGCCTTCCTGGCGATCGGGTATAAGGAATTCCTCCCATATTTTGCGGGAGAGGCAACACTTGCCGAGGTCACGGAAAAGATCAAGCAGAATACGCGGCATTTTGCCAAACGGCAGCTGACCTGGTTTCGGCGGGAACCGCAGATCAAATGGTTTTTTGCAGAGGAATATGCAAATCGCGCACAGGAACTTGCCGCCATGGAGCAGGAGATTGCAGCGTTTTTGCGTGGCGAGGAAATAGGGGAGAACAAGCCAAACTGAATCCGGCTCCCTTTCAAAAATATGACAGCATGCGATACATGCATGGATCAATACACGAATGAAAGAAGAATTGAGGAAAGAACTAAGATGAAGAGCATTTTACGCGAAGTATACGGGATTGATGACCGCGTCATCGACTATGTGTTCAAAATCAAGCGGCGCTGCGCCGACAAGATCGCTGCGATGGAGGAGGTCAAGGAATATAATTCGCTCAAGGTACTGCACGCCTTCCAAAAGGTCGGCGTCGAGGAGCGGCACTTCACGCCGTCCACCGGCTATGGCCTGGCAGACATTGGCCGGGAAAAGCTCTGCGAGCTGTTTGCAGAGATCTTTGGTGCGGAAGCGGCGATCGTCAGTCCACTCTTGGCATCGGGGACACATTCCATCTGCATGGCGCTCTATGGCCTGCTGCGCCCGCTGGACACGCTCCTGTGCGTGACGGGGCGGCCGTACGATACGCTCATCAGCTCCCTTGGGCTGGATAACGAAAACACGGTCGGCGGCCTGGCAGAATATGCGATCAAGTATGAGGAGATTGCACTGACGCCGGAAAACGACATCGACATCGACGTAGTGCTGGACCGCCTGTACCTCGACAAGTCCATCCGCGTGGTGCATATCCAGCGCTCCAAGGGATATACCGCGCGTCCGGCGCTCACGGTGGCACAAATCGGCCGTGCAGCCGCGGCCATCAAGGAAAAATTCCCGGATGTATATGTCGTGGTTGACAACTGCTATGGAGAATTCACCGAGCGGCAAGAGCCGACGGAGGTCGGTGCCGATGTCATCATCGGATCGCTCATCAAAAACCCGGGGTCCGGTATCGCGCCGACCGGCGGGTATATCGCGGGAACCAAGCGCGCCATCGACCGCATCGCCGCGCGCTTTACGACGCCGACCACCGGCATGGAGATCGGCTCCTACGCAGCGGGGTACCGCGCATTCTTCCAGGGCATCTACCTCTCGCCGAGCACGGTGTTCACGGCGCTCGTGGGCGCGACACTGTTTACTGAGGCGTTTTCCTCTCTCGGGTATGATGTATGTCCAAAGCCGGACGAACCGCGTTCAGACATTGCACAATCCATCACCTGCAAGAGCCGGGATGAGCTGATCGCGCTTATTCGCGCCATCCAGAAGGCCAGCCCGGTGGATGCCAACGCCGTTCCCTTCCCAGACGAGCAGCCGGGATATGATTCGCCCATCATCATGGCCTCGGGAAGCTTCATCCAAGGGAGCACGATCGAGCTTTCGGCCGACGCGCCGCTCCGCGAACCGTATACGGCCTATTTTCAGGGCGGATTGACGCTGGAAAGCGTCGAGCTGGCGCTCTGCCTGGCTCTGCAGGACATGGGTCTTACTTCTCTTCTCTAAGCTGGATCGCACGCGCCGCCATCTTGCGGTTTTCCTCGCTCATGGCGGCATAGTGCTTGCGCGTGGTATTGACATCCTTATGGCCAAGTACATCAGCCACGAGGTAAATATCGCCCGTATTTTGATAGAGCATCGTACCGTAGGTGCTGCGCAGCTTGTGCGGCGTGATCTTTTTGAGCGGCACTGCGGCAAGCGCATATTTCTTGACCAGGTTTTCGATGGACCGGACATTGATCCGCTTGTTCTGCATGGACAGGAAGAGGGGAGATTGGCGTTCATAGGTCCCAAGCGCCTGCCGTTCCTCCAGATAGCTTTGCAGCGCCTCTGCCGTTTCCTGTCCAAAGTACAGGATGCTCTCGTTGCCACCCTTACGGACGATACGAAAGGAATTTGTTTCAAAATCGATATCTGAAATGTCCAGCCCGGCCAGCTCGCTCACGCGGATGCCCGTGGTTAAAAACAGGACGATCATGGCGAGGTCTCGCTTGATCGTCTTTTTTTGATACGCTTTTTGGCGCTCACTCAGACCCTCGCCCTCCTCAATCGTGTGCAGCAGGCGAGAGATCTCTTCCGGCGTCAGACGGATGATCATCTTTTCGTGGATCTTGGGCGTAGAAAGCAGCTCTGCCGGATTTGCCTGCACAAGTTCGTTCTTATACAGGTACTTATACATAGAGCGCAAGCTGGCGATTTTGCGCGCCTTGCCGCGCTCACCGTTTTCGTATTCCAATTCCTGGGATGCACCGTCTGTTTCAACTTGCTCGTCGTCGGTCGCATCGACCTTGATGTAGTACCCGAGGTATTCCACATATACCTCCAGATCCTTGTGCGTGAGCGCGCCCAACATGGCTGGCGTGATCTGGTGCATAGCATAGCCATAGAAGTCCCGGTGTTCCTGGATCAGGTAGGTGAAAAAGATGCGGGCGTCGATGCAGTAATTGAATCGCGTGAGCGGTGTCAGCACATCTGCCTGCGAGCGGATAAAATCGATAAACCAGAGGGGCATGTCCTCGCAGATCTCGCGGATGCGCTGTGCATATTCTAAATTTTGTTCCTCGTGATAGGATCGTGCCATAATAAAAGACCTCATATAGATAAAAAATTGTAAGATATAATGATAGATGCCGTGCCACTGCGAACAGAGGAACAAATGGGATTTGCCGGGGAATGTTTGCAGAAGAAAGCATGCCGAGCAGTCCCGAAACGACCCGTTTGTGCAAATTGTGCAAACTCTGCATTTGCCGGAGGGACGCAAACCAGAACTACGCCGCCTAGGAAGACCAAGCAAAAGCAATCAGCAAACGAAAGTTCAACATGCCCAAGGGGAATCCTAAAACCGAGAAAAGCGGCATAACGCAAAACGGCAACGGCAATGGGCGAAAATTGCTCAAACTTTGCAAATTGGCTCAAACGCCGCCGGCCAAGCTTAGTATAGCAGTGTTTGCGTAAAAATGCAACAACTATTCGCAAAACTTGTGTTTTACGAATAGTTGTTGTTGTCCTTCTCTCGCACTCTTCGGCTGCCCTTATGTGCCGTAAACAGCGTTTTTTACGATTTGCCGTTTCGCTAGCACGGCTTATAAAGCATATAACTTTACTTTTGTGAAATAGCAAGCCGCGCCACAGTCCAAATCCTGCAACCCCAACGCAGCCCACAATGCGCAACCCAACCGCGAATTCGCAAATCGATTCGGTTTACGGATTTCTTGGCAAATCTCTCGTCCAGGCTTGCCGATCGGCAGCATCTCAAAACTTAGCCGCTCGGCGTATTCTAATATTTATTATTTATTAATTATTGGTCTTGTGGCTTATGTCTGCTGATTTTCCAATTTATTTATCGGTCTAATTGCCTGATTGTATTCCGTGATCGCCAATTGTTCCCAGCGCTTTCTGGTGAATCGTCTTATAAGTCTTGCATTACAATTGCCAGTCTTTCAAAAGACGGACACCACGACACGGCGGTACGCGTTTTGCATTTTCAGAGAAATTTCTCTGTGTTTAGCCTTTAGAAACGATAAAAATCATATTTTTTTGCTTCTGTTTCTCGCTATATTCCCTGCTACCACTTCACTCCGCCTTGTGGCGTTTGATCTGATCCGTCGCCAATTTGTCACAGCGGTTGTTATAGGCGTTATCCGCATGCCCCTTGACCTTAATCCATTCCACATTGTGCATCTTGGTCTCATTGACCAGCGCCATCCAGAGGTCCTGATTTTCCACCGGTTTCTTTTTGGAATTGATCCAGCCGTTGCGCTCCCACGCCATCGTCCAACCGCTATTAAACCCGTTACAGAGATAGGCGCTGTCCGTGTAGAGCTTTACGCGGCACGGGACTTTCAGAGCCTGCAAGGCTTTGAGTGCAGCAGTGAGCTCCATCCGGTTATTGGTCGATTCCGAATAGTAACCCGAAAGCTCCTTTTCCTGCCCTCGATAGATGAGAACGGCCCCCCAGCCGCCGGGCCCGGGATTCCCCGAGCAGGCGCCATCGGTATAAATCGTGACCTCTTTATAATCTGCCTGTACCTGCGCGCGCGTATATTTGTTTTGGATATTTTCCGTCGGTATCATCACTTGGCCCCTCTTTTTACAGATTGCAAGAAACTTCTTGACGAACATCTCTAAATAGATTATAATATATATCGTTCTTGATTGCAAATTGCAATTCAAAATGAAGGGGAGTGGCTCAATTGGTAGAGCAGCGGTCTCCAAAACCGCCGGTTGCGTGTTCGAGTCGCGTCTCCCCTGCCAAGGGGATAAGCAAAGTTTGCTTATCCCCTTTTTATGTCTAAAACGGATGTCAAAATAATGCGCCACTTCCTGCTGTGCGGAAGTAAAACCGTCCCGCATCGTCGGCGTAGCGCATCTGTTTGACGAGCTTTCTTACATCTCCCCAAATCGAATGCCGCTTTTCCGCAAACTGTCTGCCAAGGAAGGCACTATCCTGCCATTTCGTCCCGTGACAGCCTCAGCATGCAGCATAGAGCTTAAAACGGACTCCTCCACCACTTCGGAAACGGCACGGAATAGGATATCCATCGCGTCATCCCGGACTCTGCCATAGGGCAACACGTCCCGGTCCGAATAGTGCGGGATCCGGTTTGCCGTCGTAAACGCCAGGGCGATCTCCCCGCTTCCGTTGCACATCATCGACCCGGTTCGGCTCAGTCCTACCGCAGTGCGTCGGCAGAGGCGCTTCAGCTGATGCTCTGACAGAGGAACATCTGTGGCGAGGATCGTGATCACGGACCCCTTGTCCTCCGCCCCGCTGTCGTTTGGAAACAACATGCGCCCGACTGGCGTTCCGGCAACAATCAGGTCTCGAGCCAGTGCGTGATTGGTCAGTAGCAGCGCACCCAAGGTATATTTTCGCCCGTCCAGCAGGAAGGTACGCGAAGAGGAGCCGATCCCGCCCTTCATTTCGTGACAGCGCATGCCGCGCCCTGCACCCACTGCGCCTTCCGCAAATTCTGCGGCACAGTGGGAAAGCGCATATCGTACATGCTCCCCGCGCACATGCAGGCCGCGCAGGTCGTTTAATTCCCCGTCGTTGCATTCACAGACGATGGGGTTCACGCTCCCGGTCGTCGCACCGATGTCCGAATTTTTCTCCAGCATATATTCGACAAGTGCTTGGCTTGCCATGCCCACGCTCAAGGTATTCGTGAGCAGAATCGGCGTCTCGATCGAGCCGAGCTCTTCAATCTGCAGGAGCCCGACGCTCTTTCCGAAGCCGTTGATCACATGGCAGGCCGCCATAACCTTGTCGTGAAATAGATCTCCCGCATGTGGGAGCAGCGCAGTCACACCGGTCTGGACTGCACCGTCACACAAAGTGCAATGCCCGACGGTGACGCCCGCAACATCACTGATCTTGTTCCTCTCTCCCCGTTTCATGCAGCCGATCCGTATATTCCAGTTTTTCTCAATTCCCATCGTTTCTTCCTCGCTTTCGTTTAGCTTTTGCAATTTTCCCCTAGCCGCGACCTCGGCTCCATAAAAAGCCGTTTCTATTACAACCTTTATGCCCGCCTCATACGCCCGCGGAAGATGCCCGCAAAAAAGAGTTCATTGCAAACTGCAAGAACTCTTTCAAAAGCCTGATGGAAGTCTGTGCATTTTATATTCTCATTTGCCGGCCGTTTGCGTTCGGTGTTCTCTACACACTTCATACTTGAGCTATAAGCCAATTGGCAGACATTCCATGGAGGCTCAATGCTATCTTTTCCACCAAGGCGCGCGATTATACTTCCAGCTTCAAAAGTTTTGCCGCATTTTCGTACAGGATCGCCGCGCGTTCCTCTTCGGAGAGCGGAATCTGCAGGAATCGCTTCAACTCCTCCGCCGGATCCCACATGGGGTAGTCCGTCCCGAACAATACCTTGTCCACGCCATGTCGTTCGATCATGGCCCTGGCGCGCTCCGGTGAGATTGCAAACAGAGAGCTCGAGGTATCGATGTAAATGTTCGTCTTGCCGATCAGGTAGGTCTCCGCATCGTCCCAGGCGTTGTATCCGCCGAAGTGCGCGCCAATGAACACCTGTCCCGGAAACTTCTCCACCATCCGCGCGAGCCGCTTCGGGTGTGAAAAGGTCTTGTGCGCATCGCCCATGTGCAGCAGGATCGGCAGGCGGTTGTCCACTCGTGTATACAGCTGCTGCGCCTCGGGCGCATCGATGTCAAACTGCTGAAAGTCCGGGTGCAGCTTGATGCCGGAAAAGCCAAGCTGGATCACGCGCTCGATCTCGTCCGCCAGGCAATCCATCTTTGGGTGCAGCGTGGCAAAGGCGATGAGCTCCGGGTGCTCCTGCGTCTGCGCATGGATAAAGTCGTTGATGTGCAGCACCTGCTTAGGTGCCGTTGCCACCGAATGGACGACGAAATAGTCGATCCCCGCCTTTTCGCGATAGGTCAAAAGATCGTCCGGTGATCCCTTGCGCTGCATAGGGGCGGAATAGAATTCACCGATAGCTTCTACCGCCTTTTCGCGAATTTTTTCCGGAAAAATATGTGCATGCACATCGATGATTTTTCGTTTGCTCTGCTTCATAGAAAACTCCTGTAACAATTTCCTCTTTCGCGTTGCCGCGGAAGAAGCAACACATAGTATAGCACAAAAACGCGAATTGTACAAAAAAGCGGCCCCCAAAGGAACCGCTTTTGAAAATCCAAAAATCAGACAATGCCGTGTGCAAGCATAGCGTTGGCGACCTTTTCAAAGCCGGCAATGTTCGCGCCGACCACGAAGTTGTCCTTATAACCATACTTTTCGGCAGCATCCCGGCAATGCGCATAGATATTCTTCATAATCTCCTGCAGCTTTGCGTCGACTTCCTCGAAGGTCCAGGACAGGCGCATGCTGTTCTGCGACATTTCCAGGGCGGATACCGAAACGCCGCCGGCGTTGGACGCCTTGCCCGGGGCAAAGAGCACACCGCTTTCCTGGAACACCTTGGTACCCTCCATCGTCGTCGGCATGTTCGCGCCTTCGCCGACCGCATAGCAACCATTTGCGACCAGTGCCTTTGCGGATTCTTCGCTGATCTCGTTCTGCGTTGCGCACGGAAGGGCGATGTCGCACGGAATCGTCCAGATACCGGCGCAGCCTTCGTGGTATTCCGCACCCGGCACTCTCTTGGCATATTCCTTAATGCGGCCGCGCTTGACTTCCTTGATGTCCTTGACGATGTCCAGTTTGATGCCATCCTTGTCATAGACATAACCGTTGGAATCGGACATAGCCACAACCTTAGCGCCGTACTGCTGCGCTTTCTCCACTGCGTAGATTGCAACATTGCCGGAGCCGGACACGAGAACCGTCGCGTCCTTGAGGCTCTTGCCCTTTTCGCTGACCATCTCGTTCACGAAATAGACGAGACCATAGCCGGTCGCTTCCGTTCTCGCAAGAGAGCCGCCGTATGAGAGCCCTTTGCCCGTGAACACACCGTGGAAGTTGTTGGTCAGCTTCTTATACTGGCCATACAGATAGCCGATCTCTCTGCCGCCGACACCGATATCGCCCGCCGGGACATCGATATCCGCGTCGATGTATTTATAGAGCTCGTTCATGAAGCTCTGGCAGAAGCGCATGATCTCCATATCGCTCTTCCCCTTCGGATCAAAGTCGGAACCGCCTTTGGCGCCACCAATCGGCAGCCCCGTAAGGGAGTTCTTGAAGATCTGTTCAAAGCCTAGGAATTTGATGATGCTGAGGTTGACCGACGGGTGCAGGCGCAGGCCACCCTTGTAGGGGCCGACGGAGTTGTTGAACTGCACGCGCATGCCGCGATTGACATGCACCTTGCCGTTGTCGTCCACCCACGGAATGCGGAACAGGATCTGCCGATCCGGCTCTACCAGACGCTCCAGGATGCCTGCCTGTTCATATTGCGGGTTTTGCTCAATCGCCGGGCGCAGAGAATCCAAAACTTCCTTTACGGCCTGGAGGAATTCCGGCTCGTGCGAGTTTTTGGCTTCTACCATTTGATATACTCTCGTGATGTAATCCATGATAATGATACCGTCCTTTTCCACATTTTCGTGTTTCCACTCAAAAATTTTCTATGAACCTATTATATCAAATGCGTGCGCAATTACAAATATTTTTTGCAACTTTTTTTATGAATTCTTTCAAAAATTTTTATTCCTGCGTTTCATCCAGGTCGCGTAGCACCTCTTTTGCGTGCCCGACAGCTTGCCATGCCGCCGGTGCAACGGATGCGGGCAGAAAAATTCCCGCCGCTTCTGCGGGGTTATATGGCAGGAGGAGCATCCCCTCCGGCAGTGCTTCCGCCTTGCGCAGCAAAAGTGTCCCCTCTTCCCCGCGGAAAAGGTAGATCCCCGTCTGCGCCGCCTCCGTGCAGGACTCCAGCAGCACCAGGTCGTTTTTGCAAACAATGGGCGACATGCTGTCATCTGTGCAGCGGAACAAAAAACATTTTGCATCCGGCCGCCCGAGCAACTGCCGATAAGCCGCGATGTTTTCCGGCAGCAACAGTGCGCCCTCCGCCAGAACCCTCTCTTGCAAAACGGGCACCTGCAGCCGCTGCATCGGCCAATCCTGCGCCATTTCCTCTCCGCGCTTTAGAAGCTCGTCCGTCGTGATCTCAAAAATCTGCGCTAGACCGCAGAGGATGTCCGGTGAAGGCGTGGATCGTCCGGCCTCCCAGGCCGCGACCGTCTGCTGACGCACGCCGATACGGTCAGCCACCTCCCGCTGTGTAATCTTTTTCAACATGCGGTATTTATATAAATTTTCACTGAATGCTCCCGACTTCACGATCTTCCTCTTTCCCGCCTCTGCCCGACGCAGTATAATAGTGATAGCGATACAAATATTACAATTTTGTAACTAAACGTATTGTAGCATAGTTTGTGCAAAAAAGGGAAGCTTTTTATGCCATCACTTTCCGTATTACGAGGAGGAGCCGCCGCTTGATACCGCTTTTATCCGCTGAACAGGTGCGAAATATGGATCAAATGTTGATCCAAGAACGAAAAATCCCCGGCCTCTTATTGATGGAGCAGGCCGCAAACGCCGTCTGCCGGGAAATCTTTGCGGATTTTCCCACCCCCTGTACCGTACTGTGCATTGCAGGGCGCGGCAATAACGGCGGGGATGCGCTCGCCGTCGCCCGCATCCTGCTCACGCAGGGCTATCCCGTGCGCCTCGGCGTTCTGACCGAGGACTTCACCGGCGACGCGCGCACGAACTTCCTTTATTTCCAAAAAAGCGGGCAGTATACGCTGCTCAACGAGCAGACTCTCGACGCTTTTTTCGCCCAATCTGCACAGGTGATGGTCGATGGTCTGTTTGGGATCGGGCTCAACCGCCCGCCGCAGGGCGTCTTTTTGGAGGTCATCCGCCGCATGCGCGTACACGCGGCCAAGTGTTATGCAATCGACATCCCTTCCGGGATCTATGCCGATTCCGGGCAGGCGGAGGAAGCGGTGCCGGCACATAAAACCATCACCTTCACGGCGCCCAAGCCCGGGCACCTGCTTTTCCCCGGGCGGGAATACACGGGGCGGCTCTGCGTCGCCCCCATCGCGCCGACAACGGCACAGAATTCCGCGGCAACGCTTTTCTGGATCGATGCGTTTTCGCTTCCCCTGCGCGCGCAAAACACGCATAAGGGGAGTTTCGGCCGCGTAGGCATCGCCGCCGGTTCCCGCGGGATGGGCGGCGCGGCCATGCTCTGCCTGCGCTCCTCGATTGCCGGTGGTGCCGGGATTACCTGCCTGCTCGGCTGCCGCTATGTGCAGGACCTGGCACAGCGGGAAGTGCCCCTGGCCCTTGCCAGGGACATCTCTTTGGCAGAGGATTTCCTGTGCTGTGACAACTTTGCCGAAGCAGTAGAGGGCTGTACCGCCCTAGTCGTCGGCCCGGGCATGGGCACACGGCCGGAATCACAGCCGCTTGTCCGGCAGGCAGCGGAAATGGACCTCCCGAAGGTGCTGGACGCCGACGCGCTCAACCTCTGCGCCCGAATGGGTGTCTCCACCTATGGCGCGAACACCGTCCTCACGCCGCATCCCGGCGAATTTGCGCGGCTCAGCGGCCTTCCCCTGCGAGACATCCTGCAGGACCCGGTGGCCCATGCGCGGGCGTTCGCCAAAAAAACCGGCGTCGTCCTCCTCCTGAAGGGCGCGACTAGTGTAGTGACGGACGGGGAGGCAAGCTATCTTGTCACGACAGGCACATCGGGAATGGCCAAGGGCGGCTCCGGCGATGTGCTGAGCGGCGTGATTGGGGCGCTGCTTGCCCAGGGGCTGTCACCGTGCGAAAGCGCCTATGGCGCGGCCTTCCTCTGCGGGCGGGCCGCAGAGCTCGCTGGACAGGAATACGGCGCATATGCGCAGACACCGGAACACACGATCTCCTTCCTCGGCCGGGCGATGCAGACGAAAAATATAAAAGAATGAAAAAGATCCCGGCAAAACCGGCCGGGACAATTCGAATAGGCAAATAAAAAAAGCGTTCTCCCCTTTGGAAGGACGCTTTTTTATGCTCGATGGATGCTTAGTGATGGAACAAGCGGACGCCCGTAAAGGCCATCGCCATGCCGTAGCGGTTGCAGACCTCGATGACATTGTCGTCCCGCACCGAACCGCCCGGCTGTGCGACATAGCTCACGCCGCTGCGATGAGCGCGCTCGATATTGTCGCCAAACGGGAAGAAAGCATCACTGCCCAATGAAACGCCGTGGATTCCCGCAAGGTAAGCCTGCTGTTCCTCCTTGGAAAACGCCTCCGGGCGCTCGGCGAAGAAGGCTTCCCACTTGCCGTCTGCCAAAATCTCCTCGCTCGTATCGCCAAGGTAGATGTCGATGGCGTTATCCCGCTCGGGACGCCCGACTTCCTTGCGGAACGGCAGGTTCAAGACCTTCGGATGCTGCCGCAGGTGCCAAAAGTCCGCCTTGCCGCCCGCAAGCCGCGTGCAGTGGATACGCGACTGCTGCCCCGCGCCGACGCCGATGGCCTGTCCATCGACCGCATAGCAGACGGAATTGGACTGCGTATACTTGAGCGTGATGAGCGACACGATGAGGTCGCGCTTGGCCTCCGGCGGGAGGTCTTTGTTTTTGGTCACGAGGTTGGTGAGCATCGACTCGTCGATACGGATGGAATTGCGCTGCTGCTCAAAAGTGACGCCGAAAACCTGTTTGCGCTCGATTGGCTCGGGTTCATAGCTGGGGTCGATCTGAATGATGTTATAACTGCCCTTGCGCTTTTTGCGGAGAATCTCCAGCGCCTCCGGCGTGTAATCCGGCGCGATGATGCCGTCCGACACCTCGCGGCGAATGAGCTTGGCTGTCGTCACATCGCAGGTGTCGCTCAGGGCAATCCAGTCGCCGAAGGAGGACATACGATCCGTCCCGCGGGCGCGTGCATAGGCGGTTGCCATCGGCGAATCCGCAAGACCCTTGACATCCTGCACAAAGCAAGCACGCCGCAATTCCTCGCTCATGGGGATGGCCAGCGCCGCCGAGGTCGGGCTGACATGCTTAAAGGAGGTCGCCGCCGGCATGTGCAGCGCCGCTTTGAGTTCCCGCACCAACTGCCAGCTGTTAAACGCGTCCAAAAAGTTGATGTAGCCCGGACGGCCGCCCAAGATCTCAATCGGCAGATCTTCGCTCTGTCGCATATAGATGCGCGCAGGCTTCTGGTTCGGGTTGCAGCCGTATTTCAATTCAAATTCTTTCATAGTTGCCTCTTTATTGGTTTTTATTATGCAGCCGGCTTTCGACCTTGCCGGTGTTCAAGTCAATATAGCGGGTGTAGAGCGAAATCTTATTCTCCGCATGCAGCGAGTTCCAAATCTCCTGCGTAAATTCGTCGATCGTGCCGTCCAGGCAGATGCGTTCCGGCTCGCCCTGAAAGGTCGGGATCGGCGAACCGTCGCTGTGATAGGTGTGCAGGAAATGCCCCACACCGGCAATCGCCGGATAGGAGAAGGTATAGCGGCTGCACGCGCTGCCCTGCGCGTCAGCACTCTTTAAAATGCTCATCTGATAGGAAAAATCCCCCACGCCCAGATCCAAGAGGGCGCTGATGCGCGGCGTGAAGTTGGGGGCATCTGGCTCAAATGTGCGTGCCTCCAGCGCGCCCGCGAAAGAACTGCCCTGTTGCAGACTCTCATAGATCGTGTCCGTCTGGTCACCGTTGGTGACGATCACCCGGCTAGCAAGCACGCGGATCGGCGAATAGATGATGAGCGACGGGTCTTCCACTTTGCTTTCATCGAACGGATAGATGGTCACATCCTCGCCCCGCTCCACAAAAATGCGGTTGCGGCTGTTCTCGCTGCGCCCCATGATAAAGTACGCAATGGCCGCATGCGCGCCGTCCGCCGTCTTCCCGACGACGATCCCCCGGCCGGGGTAAGCGTTTGTGCGCAACAGGTCGCCGATCCTGTGCGCTTCATAGACATCCAAACTCATGATAGCATCCTCCCATGTATTCCCGTTCCCCTCTGTAAAAAAGAAAAAGGGCAATCTCTCCGCATAATCTATGCGAAAGCGATTACCCAGACGGCCGGCATTCAATTCTCTCTGCTCCCCCATGGTAATCCATAGATCCGTCAGTTACAGAAAGCGGAATATTCTTATGGATTTATTGTAAAAGATTCGGGGCATTTCGTCAAGTCTTTGAGGCTCAAATCTGTGCGAGCAGCGCATAGAGTGACTTGAGCCCGGCAAGGATGGCCTCTGCTGTTTCCGGCGGCTCGTTTTGCAAAATCGGCGCAAATCGTTCCTGTACCTGACTCAGGATCCCTTCTGCCTTGGCCTCTCCCGCCTCGGTGAGTTCCAAAAAGACGACACGTTCATCCTCCAGGCTGCGCCTCCGGCGGATCCACCCGCGCCGTTCCAAGGGTTTTGCAAGTCCGGCCATGTTCCCGCGCAGAATCCCCAGGGCATCGCTCATCTCGCCCACGGTACAGCGTCCCGCCTTGTGCAGTTCCAATAAAAGCCGCAATTCGTTCATGGAAAGCTCATACTGTGCGCAGCTGCGGAAAAAGAGGCTCTCCACACTAGCACGGGAGATCCGCTCCAAATCCAGCATCATTCCTGCAAATTCCCTGGCGTCCATGCGCTTCCTCCTATCCGCATAAAACAAGTTATTCTTATTTTATTCCTATTTTTCGACTTGTCAAGAGGGCAAAAAGCGCTGTCCCCGTAACAGGAACAGCGCTCTCTTCATTTTATCTGGTTTCTATGAGACAAATTTTTGTAATATTGACCAACAGCTTCGCTCTTGGAACGCCAAATCTTAATAGCGGCGTCCGGTGAAGTAGATTTTTACAGAATCATAATTTTTGCTGCACTCTAGTTCCTCGGTAATTGTTTTTCCGGGTTTTATCTCAGAGTCATCATCCGTAAAATAGGCATCGTCAAAATCAACAAGCGTATCCCCTTCAAAAAAGAGAGCGTATCCTGCTACAAATTCGGCAGCTTCTGTGCCATTGTTTGTGACGGAGACAATTTCTTTCTTCTTGGCGGAAGTCGTTTCATAGGACAAATCGGATATTACACACTCATAAATGGATTCTTCCTGCGCTTCCAAGGTATATTCTATGTCCGTAAATGCCTCGTCCGGCATTGTCCAAAGAATCGTTTCCGTCCCGGCTTCTACCGCCTCCTGACTTGTTGAACTGGCGCCGACCAGATTCCCATCATTATAAAATTTCATCTCTGCCGAAATGTTAAGATCGAATTCCGAATTGTTCTTGATCACAAGAAAGGCATAATGCCAGTATTTTGTGGAATAGGAATACTTCGTTACTTCCAATTTCGAAAGCACAGCTTCCTCGTCAAATTTCCCAGCGGGTGCGGGCTTCTTCTCCGGTTCCGGTGTAGAAATATCCGCGGAAGAGATTTCCGATGAATTTTCCTTAAGATGGTCTAATTCGGATTTGAGCGCGTCGTATTCTGCTTGGCTGACCCCTTTTGCACACCCAACAAACAAAAACAACATGAGAAAACTTAGGATGCCTGCGACAATTCTTTTCATATGCGGTTCTCCTCAAAACAAAAAATGTAGAAATCTCCTTTTCGAAATTTCTACATACTAATATATATATATTGTCAAGCCATTTTTCCTCAAAATACATATTCAAGCAAAAGCGTTCGGAGTCTAGTGCTGCAAAACCAAATCTCTCGCCATTGGGCAACAAAAAAACGCCGAACTGCTTTCGCATCGGCGTTTTTCATGGTCTGGGTAAGAGGATTTGAACCTCCGGCCTCTTGAACCCCATTCAAGCACGCTACCAAGCTGCGCCATACCCAGATACTCTGCGTTTCCCACGCAGAAACTATTATAGCAGATTTTTAGAAAAAAGCAAGCCTTTTTTTACGGAAGCGCCGTCTCCTCTTGCAAGGGGCAGCCCTGCGCCACCCGCCTTGCCAGCTCCATACACTCGCGATCGCTTTCAAGATCTCCCTGATAGGGATACCGCTCCGTCAGCTTGTCAAACCGCGCTTGAAACGCGGCTGCCTTCGCCTCGTCCCGCTCTGCGAGTAATGCCCGGGCATATTCCGTGCGGATCACGCTTGGATAAGGGGCCATTTGCTTGCGAAACTGTGCCATGGCCGGCGTGTCATAGGGCGCAGCGTCCTCTCCTAGCAGGAGGGCGCAGTATAGCCGGTCGCAGAGCAGCAGATTCCGGTGCAGCCCCAAGAGCCCCGTCTTTGCATGCAGTAGCCAATCGATTGTCCGCGCCGCCTGTGCAAATTTGTGCAGGTCCATCTGGCAGTCGATAAACCCCACCGCCTCTGCAGCAATCATGGGGTTTTGGAGCTCCGCTTCCGCGGGGAAACGGAACCAAGCGACGGGCATGTCCCGCAAGCGCTGCCCCGAGGTCTTGGCGGCGTTGATGCGCAGCTGAAGCCAGAAGGCGCGCAGCGCCGCCGGGTCTTTGCCGAGGGAGCAGGCGTTGCGCCCGTCATTGTCGATGAGCTGTATGCGCATAGGGATCCCGTTGAGCAGTGCCCCGGCCGCTCCCATTAGGCCAAGTGCCAAACAGAAGA
>CAOKKG010000014.1 GCA_948468985.1 uncultured Eubacteriales bacterium
CGCAAAGAAAGTCACCGGAGGAAATGTCGGTAAAAACGGCGACAAAGCGGGAGGGAGATCCAATGGAGAGGATGTCCGAAGAATTGCCGGAGGAAGCGTCAGGGAAAGTGACAGATGCGGCTTCCTCCTCCGCAGAAGCAGGCGTTTCCACCCTGGCACATGGGTTGCGGCTCGTGCATATCATCGGGCAGATCGAGGGGCATACGCTGCTGCCGCCGCAAACGAAGACGACAAAGTATGAGCATATTGTGCCGCAGCTAGTCGAGATGGAACAAGATGCGCAGGTGCGCGGCATCCTCTTGCTGCTCAACACGATGGGCGGCGATGTGGAGGCCGGGCTGGCAATTGCCGAGCTGATCCACAGCATGCAGACGCCGACGCTCAGCCTCGTGTTAGGTGGCGGGCACAGCATCGGCGTGCCGCTGGCCGTGAGCGCTCGCTATTCGATGATTGTCCCGACAGCCTGCATGACGGTGCATCCCCTGCGCACGAACGGGTTGTTCATTGCGTCGCCGCAGAGTTTTGCCTATTACTTGAAGATGCAGGAGCGGATTTTGCGCTTTATCGAGGAGAATGCCCGCATTTCCAAGGAAGGGGTCGAAGCCTTGATGAACAACAAGAACCAGATGGCGGACGATGTCGGCACGGTTTTGATTGGCGCGCAGGCGGTGGAAGCGGGCCTGATCGACGAGGTGGGCGGCTTGCACACGGCACTTTGCCGGTTGGAGGCGCTCTGCCGGGAAAACGGATAAAACAAAAACTCCCCATTCGGGGAGTTTTTGTTTTGAGATTTGAAATTAGAAAGGATTAAGAGGGGATACCAACTTGATAAAGATTATCAAGTGATAACTGTTGATATTATAATAACACATTTTTTTGAAAAAGCAATAGGAAATAACAAAAAAAATAAAAAAATTATCTAAAATTGATAATAAACAATAATACACAAGCTTAGAAATATAAAAAATGGAAAAATTTGGATTATCCGAAGGTGCTGACATAGCAGTCCTGCCGGCAGAGGAGGAAATCGAAGGGCGAAGTGCATTGTCTTTGCGGGGACAATATGATACAATGAATCATATGCAAAACGCTAAATTGCGAAGTGAGGGAAGAAACAAGTGGAAAACAAGCAAAAGATGAGCAAGAAAATGAAGCTCGTGATCTGGGGCGGGATCGCCGCGGCGGTGGCTATCGTTTTCATTGCGGTCGCGACATACATTTCCTCCAAAAACTACGACAAGACTTGGATTGGCAATACCCACGGGAATGTCGCCAACCGATCGATCGTGGCTTCGGACGGGGAAAATTTCTATTTTGCGGACGACGCCATCTATGTGGTGGATGCGCAGAATTACTGCCAGCAGCTCGCCCCGGTCGAGGCAACGGATCTGGTCGTGCACGACGGGTATCTGTACTATGTAAACTATACCGATAACCAGCACATCTATCGCACCAATCTGAAAACACGGGAAAGCGAGCCGGTGAGCGAGCTTTCGGGCGGGTATATCAACATCGTGGGCGACACGCTCTACTATGCATCGCTATATGGGACTTCCTATTCTGGCATCTATAAGGTCGATCTTTCGAAGGAACTTGACCCCGCTAATCCGGAACAGATTACGGTAGACTGGGCGTCTAACCTCCTCTACTATGGCGGCCGCCTCTATTTCGTGAATCAGGCGGACACGGGCCGTCTGTATTCCATGAAGGTGGACGGTAGCGATCGGGCGGTTTCCGCCGGACGGGCGACTTCGGCATTCCTCTTTTATGAAGGCAACCTGTACTACGCCAATGTATATGGCGTGTACCGCTGCAAGCCGGACGGCAGCAACCTGACGCAGTTGAGCGACATCCGTTCTTCGACGCTGAACATCGCGGACGGCTACATTTACCACTGCTTCTATGCGGACACTAACAGCACCTATGACCAGTCTCTGTATCGCATGAAGCTGGATGGGTCGAAGGAGGAAAAGCTGACTTCGGACTCGGGCAGCTACATCACCTGCCTGGATGGGTTCATTTATTTCCGCAATGTCTATAAAGGACAGGACATCTATCGTATCAACGCGGAAAACACCATTTTTGAAAATGTGCTCAAGCTCTATGGCGCGAACTGATCCGCGAGCGAAGCAAAAAAACATATCCACCCTGTGCATGGTACGGGGTGGATTTTTTGTGCGCATTTTGGGAAGCGGCGATGGGGTCAGCTGTGACTGTCCTATCCACACGGAATGCGGAACGCCCAGCCGGGAATACCCCAAAACAGACCTCCCCTGGGCGTACTGGATGCCTGGTGGGAGGTCTGTCTTTGGATTCCTATTTCTTTTGTCAGGCCTTGACAATCTCCTGCGAAGTGGGGGTGACCGTGATGACCTCTGTCTTGGCGAGTGCGTCGGCGATGAGGGCGTCGGCGTCCAACAGCTTGACCGACCGCAGGATCTTTTCCCGCTTGGGGTGCGTCACCGGGTGCTTGGGGACAAACACCGTGCAGCAGTCCTCATAGGGAAGGATGGAAGTCTCGAAGGTGTCGATCTTCTGTGCAATCTCGGTGATTTCGATCTTGTCCATGCCGATGAGAGGGCGGAATACGGGCCGATCGACGACCGAATTGGTCACATCCAGCGATTGCAGCGTCTGGCTTGCGACCTGGCCCAGGCTCTCGCCGGTAATGAGCGTAAGCTGCTCCTCCGGGCATTTGGCATAGATGGACATCTGGATGTCCGTGAAATGCACCATGTGAATGCGGATCGGGCCGGTATAGGCCGAGAGCTTCTGCGCCAGTTCGATGACCTTTTGCTTGGCGCGCTCGCTCGTATAGGGGAAGCTGTGGTAATGCACTGCCTCGATCGCGACACCGCGCTTGGCCATCATATATCCGGCCACCGGGCTGTCGATACCGCCGGACAGGAGCAACATTCCCTTGCCGGAGGTGCCGACCGGCATGCCGCCGCTGCCCATCACAGTGTCGGTGTATATGAATGCACTTTCCCGCACCTCGATATAGACCGTGAAATCCGGGTGATGGACATCTACGGACAGCCCCGGGACATGCTCCAGGATATACCCACCGGCCTCGGCGGAAAGCGTCATGGAATTCATCGGGAAGCGCTTGTCCGAACGCTTGCTGTCCACCTTGAAGGTGGCGGCGGGCTTGCCGAGCGCGGCCAGCTTGCGGCGCGCTGCCTCCGCCGCCGCGGCATAGATGGCGTCCAGATCCTTGGAGAGCTCCATGGCCGGGCTCACCGAATAGATTCCAAAGATCTTGGCCATGGCGTCGATGGCCTGCGGCATATCCTCTGCGGCAACCTCGCGCAGGTAATAGCGGCCCTGTCCCTTTTCCACCACGCCGCCGAATTTTTTGGCGGAGGCGATGATGGCGTGCAGCAGCGTGCGTTCAAAATAGGGGCGGTTTTGGCCTTTTAGGTGAATTTCGCCGTAGCGAATGAGCAGCATGGGGGTCATAGGTATCTCCTTATAAAGCCCTGGAATTTTTGCAGGGCGGCTTTGGTCTTTTCAATGGTGTAATCGATCTCCTCCGCCGTATTGTCCGGGCAGAGGCTGAAGCGCACGGCGCATTCCGCGATCTCAGGACGCACGCCGATGGATTCGTGGATGCGGAAGGTGCGCTTTTTGGAGGAACAGGCCGATCCAGTGGAAATGCAGATGCCATCGCGTTCTAGTAAGTGCAGCAGCACCTCGCCGCGCATGCCTTCAAACGCCATGTTGAGAATGTGTGGGGCAGAGGAATCGGGCGTGAAGCAATGCGCGCCATTTGCCGAAAGCAGCCCGTCGCGCAGACGCGTTTTCAGCTGCTCCATATGCGCGAGTTTTTGCGCATGGTCCTGCAAAAACACCCGGCTCGCCTCGGCAAACGCGAGGATGCCGAAGGTGTTTTCCGTGCCGCTGCGCAGCGCGGATTCCTGCCCTCCGCCAAGCAGATACGCCTTAAGCGGCGTCCCCTTGCGAAAAAAGAGCATGCCGGTACCCTTGAGGCCGTGCACCTTGTGCGCGCTCACCGAATAGTAGTCGACCTTGGAGGTGTTCATGGAAAACGGCACGCGCAGAAAAGCCTGCACACCGTCCGCGAAAAACATTGTGTCCGGGTTCTTGGCCTTGACGGCCTCGGCGATGGTCGCAATGTCGTTGATCGCACCTGTTTCGTTGTTGACATGCATGATAGAGACGAGCGCCGTATCCTCGCACACCAGGTCCGCGACCGCCTCGGGCGCGATGACGCCGCGTTTTCCGGGCTTTACAAAGTCGACGCGGTGCCCCTGCTGTTCCAGCGCGCGGAAACATTCATAGACGCAGGCGTGTTCATAGGCCGAGGTGATGAAGTGACGCTTGGCCGCCCCGCGCCGCTTCCACCCACAAAAGGCGACGGTGTTCGAACCTTCTGTCCCGCAGGAGGTAAAGATCGCCTCCGGCGCGTGTACGATGTTTTTGAGGAAGGTTCGCGCCTGCTCGACCTTTCCTTCCGCCTGTACGGCGGGGAAATACATGGCCGAAGGATTGTGCCATCCGTCCGCGCAATACTGCGAAAAAAGCGGTTCCAAAGAGGGCGCGGGGCGCGTTGTCGCCGCGTTATCCAGATAAATCATTGCTTCACTTCCGTTCTTAGAAAAGAGTTCCTTTATTTTAGCATTTTTTTCGGGATATTTCAATGTGAAAGGCGGCAAATGGACGCGAGCATAAAGCGGCAAAAACTGCGCATGCTATGGGAAACGAAGGAAGCGAGGAACAACGCATGCAAAAAAAATATACGGAACTTCCCCTGGACGATGTATCGGGTAAAGAATTGCCCAAGCAGCCCGAGATCCGCTCGCAGCAGGCGGAGGGGACGGCCGCCGTCCGACAGGAGGCAAAGTCATGAACATCCGTGAACGGCTGAAGATGGAAAACTATACCGCCTATGTGCAAAAGGAGATGCCCAAGTCGCACACCCTTTTGGAATGCCTGCGCGCGTTTCTGGTGGGCGGCGCGATCTGCTGCCTGGGGCAGGGGCTGCGCAATTTTGCAGCTGATGTGCTGCGGTTGGACGAAGGCAGCACGGCGGCCTTTACAAGTATCGTGCTCATCTTTTTGGGGGCCCTGCTCACGGGACTCGGCGTGTACGATGTGTTGGGGCGCTTTGCCGGCGCGGGCAGCATTGTTCCTATCACGGGCTTTTCCAATTCGGTGGTCTCGCCTGCGTTGGAATTCCGTGCAGAGGGGTACATCCTGGGCGTGGGGGCAAAGCTGTTCACTGTGGCTGGGCCGGTGCTCGTCTATGGAATCAGCTCTTCCATCCTGGTGGGGCTTGTCTACTTTTTGGCCAAGTGCCTCGGATGGGCATAGGAGGCGGCGATGCAGAAGAACTTATCGGAAGGAACGATGGTGCTTGCCCACCCGGTGTATGTCCGCGGCAAGGGATCGGCGGTCGGGCAGGAGGAAGCCAAAGGCCCGCTCGGCAAATACTTTGACCTGTATGCCGAGGACGCCAAGTGGGGCGAAAAAACCTTTGAGTTCGCGGAAAAAAAGTTTTTCCTGAGTGCCTGCAAGCGGGCGATTGAGGACGCGGGATTGTCCACGGGAGAGGTAGACCTGCTGCTGGGCGGCGACCTGCTGAATCAGATCATCACGGCCTCCTATTCTGCGCGTGATCTCGGCATCCCGTTTCTCGGGGTGTATGGCGCATGCTCCGGAATGGCCGAATCGCTGGCGGCGGCGAGCATGCTGCTGGACGGCGGGTTTGGGCGCAACATCCTGTGCGCGGCGAGCAGCCATTTCGCCACGGCGGAGCGGCAGTTCCGCTTTCCGCTGGAGCTGGGCACGCCCAAGCCGCCGACGGGCCAGGACACGGTGACGGGCGCGGGAGCGACCGTGCTTTCGACGGAGGGGCCGGGCCGCGTGGCGGTACGCGCGCTCACGATTGGGCGCTGTGTCGACTATGGCATTGCCGACGCCAATAACATGGGCGCAGCCATGGCGCCGGCGGCGGTGCAGAGCATCCTTACGCATCTGGAGAACCGCGGCGCGACGCCCAGGGACTATGACGCAATCTTCACGGGCGATCTCGGGACCTTCGGTAGCCGTCTGTTTGTCGAGATGGCGCGGCAATGCGGCGCAGAACTGGCCGGGGTGCACAAGGACTGCGGGAGCATGATCTATGCCGGGATGAAAAACAAGCGCTGCGGGGCCTCCGGCTGCGGATGCTGCGCCGTGGTGCTGAACGGCTTCATTTTGCGGCAGCTGGAAAAGGGCGTATACCGCCGCGTGCTCTTTGCGGCGACGGGCGCGATGATGTCGACCACCAGCGTGCAGCAGGGGGAGAGCATCCCTGGAATCGCACACGTGGTCGAACTGGAAAGGGTGGATGGATAATGGACTATTTGAAGGCATTTTTAGTGGGCGGTGCAATCTGCGTGATCGGGCAATTGCTGCTCTCGCTCACGAACATGACCCCGGCGCGCATCCTCGTGACCTTTGTGACGAGCGGCGTCTTGTTGACGGCGGTCGGCGTGTATACGCCGGTCGTGGAATTTGGCGGTGCGGGAGCGACCGTACCCCTCACTGGGTTTGGGTATTCGCTTGCTAAGGGCGTCTTTGCAGCCGTAGATGAAAAAGGATTTCTCGGCATTTTTTCCGGCGGGATTACGGCGACGGCCGCGGGGATCGCGGCGGCAGTGTTCTTTGGGTATATGGTGTCCATCCTGTTCCAGCCGCGCGTAAAAAAGTAAGTCCACCCTCCGTTCCGTGGGCATTTTTGCAGGAATTGTTGGAAGATATGCTGCAAACGGCACACCGCGGGCGCGGGATTGGGGCCTGGGGGCTTCTTTGGAAGAGCAGCAAGCTGCTCTTCCGCCGCCTGGGACACAGGTTGCAGCGAAATTGGCAGCACAAGTGGCCGAACGGGAGGATATGACAAAACAGTCGTGTGCGCACAAGGGTGTCGCGCGGCTGTTTTTGCGTTTTTTGGGTGGAGAGGATGGAAAAAGGCCGGACGGCGTAGTACAATAAAGCCCGGAGGGAAGCATATGAAACAGATCAAAGCGGAAATTTTGTGCGTGGGGACGGAGATCCTCCTGGGCGATATTGTAAATACCAACGCGGCGTACCTGGCGAAGGAGCTGGCAGCGCTGGGCATCGATGTATACCATCAGTCGGTCGTGGGAGACAATCCCGCGCGGTTAAAGAGCGAATTGCAACAGGCGTTTACGCGGGCAGACCTCGTGGTGATGACGGGTGGCCTCGGCCCGACCTATGACGATCTCACAAAGGAAACGGTCGCCGCTTATTTCGGCGAAAAGATGCGTCTCGACGAGGAATCGGCGCGGCGAATCGCGGCGTTCTTTGCCGCTAAGGGCGTGGAGGCGACGCCCAACAACCTGAAGCAGGCGGAAATGCCAGAACACGCCGTGATTTTTAAAAACGATGCGGGCACGGCGCCAGGGCTGGCGCTGGAAAAGAACGGAAAAACGGCGATCCTGTTGCCCGGGCCGCCGTTTGAGATGCAGACGATGTTTGAAAGGTCGGTGCGCCCCTGGCTTGCACAGCGGGCGGACCATGTGCTGGTTTCGCACACAATCCACCTGCACGGCATCGGCGAGAGCGCGGTGGAATACCGATTGCGGGAACGGATGGAGAAAGGCAAGAATCCGACGATCGCGCCCTATGCCAAGCAAGGCGAGGTGCAATTGCGCATCACGGCGGCCGCGCCGACCCGGGAAGCGGCGGATGCGCTCATCCGGCCGGAGGTCGATGCCATCTGCGCCAAGCTGCGGGAGTATGTCTATGGCGTCGACATCGGGAATCAGGAGACGGCGCTTGTCGAGTTGCTCTGCCAAAAACATGCCAAAATCGCGACGGCAGAGAGCTGTACCGGCGGCCTGCTTTCCAAGCGGATCACGGATGTAGCGGGCGCGTCCGTGGTGTTTGAATTTGGTGTATGCACCTATGCGAATCGGATGAAAGAGCAAGTGCTGGGGGTGTCCAAGCACGATCTGGATACGCTTGGGGCAGTGTCGCCGGAGGTGGCGGCGCAAATGGCCAGCGGTGCGCGCCGTGTCGCGGGCGCAGAAGTCGGCATTGGCATCACGGGCATCGCCGGACCGGGTGGCGGTACGCCGGAAAAGCCGGTCGGACTCATCTACATCGCGGTAGATTCACCGAATTACACGCATGTGGAAAAGTATTTGCCCGGGCACAGCGGCCTCAGCCGGGACGCGCTGCGCTATGCGGCGACGCAGCAGGCGCTGCGCCTCGCGATCTACGCAGCAAAGGCGCTCTAAAGAAAGTTCGCGGGAAAGCCCATGAACTTTTGATCAATGGGGAAATGTGGCGGTTCTCCGAAGATGCAGCGCCGCAAGACGCAAACATAAAAAGCCGAAAGCAGGCAGTCCCAAACGGGCTGCCTGCTTTTGATTTTGCGCGCCATTGCGGATGAAGTCGATGGAGGATGAGGAAAATGGCACGATCCTAAATGAACCCCCAAGGCACAGTCGGGATCGGCCTTTCCATCTCTAGGAGTGAGGACAATGGACAGCAGTCAAGGAAACTCAGTGCGAAAACTGCGAGAGCATCTGCAGCATCTGCGGCAACCCCGCCTGCCCCTGCATGGCGGAGACGGTGTTGGCCATGGCCATCGCCTGTTGCAATTGGGCGGCGGCGCCGGTGCTCCCGTTGTCGAGGAGCGCAGCAATGTCCGGCAGGGAAACCGCGCCGCCGTAGCGCATCCCAATCAATCGGTCGCGCAGGGTGATATAGCGCCGGAGCTGTGCAAAGGCGTGCGCGCTCTGCTGCCCGCCGTATTTCTGTAACACCTCGAGCAGTCCCAAGAACCGTTCGCTTTGTGTGAGCCAGCAGCGGGGCGGCGCCGCCTCGGGCGGAGGGGCATGATGGTGAAGCTCGGTGAGTTCTCGCGCGGCATGTCCTGCCTGTAGGAGGCTGCGCGCGGCGCGGGCGTCCTCCTGCCCCAGGTAGGGGAGCATGTCGCGCAGCATCCCAAAGGTCGCCCGATCCACAAAGCCGTCCCGATAGACTAGCGAGAGCAGGAACAAGAGGGAGGGGGAAAATTGCAATTCCTCCGGCGCAGGAAAGCGCGGCGGAGCGTCTGGGCATGGACTGTTTTGACAGGAGATTGCACAAGTCGGCGATGGACCGGGGGCGCGGCGAGGATATTTCATAGGCGGATACCTCCAAACAACAGCTTTCTAGGGATAAGGTATGCGGTGAAATGGCGCGATGTGCACAAATGGGAACGCCCTTGCATAGAAATGGAAGGAAGAACACATAGATGGGAGGAAGGTATGGCAAAACGAGATCTTCGGGGATTTGCGGCAGGAAAGCGTGATGGGCAAAAACTAGCAAATGGGCAGGACGCCGGTATGCAGGCGGCGATGCGTACCGCGAAACGATTGCAGGGGCAGAGCGACGAACAATTGATGGCGCAGCTGTATCAAGAGGTGGAACGCGGCCGTCGGGACGGATCATTCGACGCAGAGGCGATGCGAAAATTCATCGCACAGGTATCGCCGATGCTGAACGAGGAACAGCGGCAGAAGCTGCATCAGATCACGAACGGCCTGCTTTCGCATTGACGCGGCGAAACAGGCGGAAAAGTTCGATTTTACAAGGAGGCAGCAGGCGACATCTTTCGCCCTCGATCCCATGCTGTAATAAGGACAGGAAAATCTGAACAGAGACAGGTGGGGAAGGATGCAGCGAGAAGAGAGAAGACAAAAGCGGATCGCTTTGGGAATCGGGCGCAGCAGCGCCATTCGTATGCTGGCCGCCTTTTTGGGCGGCCTGTTGGTCGGAAGGGTACATATCGAGCAGGTGATTTATCCCTTCGGCATGGCATATATGCTGGCGGCGCACCGGAATGCGAAAACAGTCAACCCCTATATGGCCATGGGCGGAGTGTTTTCCGCGCTGGCGCTCAACGCGGCCGGGATGCAGCAGCCGGCCTATTGCTTTTCGGTAATCGCAATCTGTGCAGGACTGCTGCTGGCGGCGGACTGCCTCAAGCTTGCGCGGAGCTTCTGGGTGAGCATTGGCATTGCCGTGCTTTCCTATGTGGCGGCGACGCTGGCGTTTCGGTGGAACATGCTGCTTTCTATGGCGGCATCCGGGTTGGAGCTCGTCATCACCGTGCTCATGGTTTTTGTGATGGACAAGGCGTTCGACGCCCTGCAAACCGAGGAACGCAGCCGGGTCTATAGCGACGAACAGCTCATCAGCCTCTGTTTCTTCGGGCTAATCTGCATTTTGGGACTTGGTAACATCGCGGTTGCGGGCGTGTATCTGCGCGAAGTGCTCTGCGCCATGGTCGCGGTGACGGCGGGGTATACCGGTGGGGCGGCGATCGGTGCGGCTGCGGGGGCGACGGCGGCTTTTGCGGGGACCATTGCCGGGACGGACGGGCTGTTTATGGGTTCGATGGCGATCTTGGGGATGGCGGCAGGCGTTTGCCGGGGATATGGCAAATGGGCAGCGGCGCTGGGCGGGGCGTTCACGGGCGCGCTGGGCACGATGTATATTGGCTATGGCCAGATCTCCGTGCCGGCGCTCATCTGCATTGGCGTGGGGAGCCTGCTTTTTTTGCTGCTACCCACCCACCTGCTGCGGCGGCTCGGCGAATGCGTTGACGCGAATATGCTGCATGAACAGGAATGGAGCCTCAAGCAGCAGCGCTTTCGGGAACTGACCTTTGGGCGGCTTAGTGAGGCGGCGGATGTGTTTGCGGAGGCCGCGGCGCTCTTGCAGGCGACGGCGGAGCCGCAGAAGAGCCAGAAGATATCTTATACCATCGCGAATATTCCGGATGTCGCCTGTCAGGGCTGCGCATTTTACAAGAGCTGCTGGCAGGAGGACTTTGACGCGACCTATGAACAGATGCAGAAGCTCTACGCCGTCTATCTGCAAAAGCATACCCTGCGGGAAAAAGACCTGGGGCGGCTTGGCAAAAAGTGCATGCGCGTGCCGCAATTGCTTGCTCGGGCCTGCGAGGTTTATGCGAATTTCGAAATCAACAGTCACTGGGAACGCCGCCTGGCGGGGAGTCGGGAGGCCATTGCCCTGCAAATGAAGGGGACGAGCGGCGTGATCGCGAACCTGGCGGAGGACATCCAAAAGGATGTGCGCTTTTCACGGGAATTGCAGGAGGCCGTGCGCCGGGAATGTGACCGGCTGCTGCTGGATGTGCGCGAGGTCTCGGTGACGGCGGAACGCGGCATCCTGCGCGTGGACATCCTAGTTAAGACCAACCGGCCGGAGGCAGCGGAGCACAACGCCATGCAGGCGGCTGCCTCGGCCTGTGAACAGCCAATGCGCCGGGTGTGCGTGCCGCTACGGCAGGACGCCAAGGGGAAACTCTGGCGGCTGTGCTTTGAGACAGCGCGGACATTTTCGGTGCAGATTGGCGTCGCCTCGGCGACCAAGGCAGGTAGCGACATCTCGGGCGATGCCTATTCGCACGAAGCGTTTGCGGACGGGCGATATATGCTGCTTTTGTGCGACGGTATGGGGAGCGGCCGCCGTGCCGCCCGGGAAAGTCGGCTCGCAGTCTCGCTCATGGAGGATTTTTATAAAGCGGGCTTTGCCGAGGCGGACATCATCGAGATGCTCAACAAATTGCTCATTCTGAGCAGCAGCGACGACATCTATTCGACGATGGATCTCGCAATGCTGGACCTGGTGCAGGGAACGGCCCGGTTCATCAAGATCGGAGCGCCGCATTCCTATTTGGTGGGAGAAGGCGGCATGCGCAAGCTACGGGCGGGCAGTCTCCCCATGGGCATTTTGGAGGAATATGAGCCGATTTTCTATGAGGCAAAGCTGCAGGCAGAGGACACCATCCTCATGTTTACCGACGGGATTGCAGATATGGAGGACAGCGACGACGCCTTGCATGCGGCCATCCGCCGGGCGGGCAGGCTGCGCAATGCGCAGGAGGCGGCAGAGGCCATCCTCGACGCGGCAAAGCGCGCGGGCGGCGGCGTGGCCGGCGACGATATGACGGTACTGGCGGCACGCATCACCCGACCGGTCCAAAAACTTTGATTTGCGGAAAAGCCGCTTGACGGCGGGTGCAAGTCTCCGTATAATACAATAGAAGAAACAACAATGGGGTCTGTGAGGTGAGCTTACAGTCCCTATTTTTTTGAGAGGCAGAGGCAGTATGAACTTGTTTGATATCGTAGGGCCAGTGATGATTGGGCCGTCCAGTTCACATACAGCGGGGGCGGCGCGCATCGGCTATGTCGCGCGGAAGCTCCTCGGGGAGGAACCGACACGGATCGAGATGCGGCTACACGGGTCGTTTGCATCGACCGGTGACGGGCACGGGACGCCACAAGCGCTGGTCGGCGGGCTCCTCGGGATGCGACCGGACGATGAACGCCTCCCACAGAGCTTCCTGCTGGCGCAGGCACTGGGCATCGAGGTAGAGCGGCGGAACATCCACCTGCGGGATGCGCATCCGAACACCGTTATCCTCCTTGTACAGGGTAGGCAGCGCAGCCTGGAGATCCAGGCGGAGTCGCTGGGTGGTGGCGTCATCCGCGTCTGCAAGATCGACGGGATTGAGGCGAACTTTCACGGCGATGTGCCGACGCTTGTCGTGCATAACATCGACGAACCGGGGCATGTGGCCGGCGTGACGGCGCTGCTGGCCCGGCGCGGCATCAATCTGGCGACGATGCAGCTGTACCGGAGCGCCCGCGGCGGCTACGCTGTTATGATCGTGGAATCCGACCAGGCGATCCCCACGGATGCGATCTATGAGATCGAACAGATGCCGGGGATCCTCAAGGTCACTTATTTGAATACGGAGGAATGACCATGGCGTTTACCAGTGTGAAGGGCCTGTTAGAAGGCTATGCCGCGCAGATGGACAAGGAGTTTTGGGAATACATTTTGGAAGAGGACATGCATGCGCAGCAGATTACGCGCGAACAGTCGCTTGCCTATATGCGCCGGGTGTGGCAGGTCATGCGGCAAACAGTGGCGCATTACGACGCGGCACAGCGTTCGCGCAGCGGGCTGTCCGGCGGGGACGGCGAAAAGATGCGCCGGGCGGAGGCAGCGGGGCATACCCTGACGAATGGGTTTGTGACCGAGGCGATGCGCATCGCGCTTGTGACGGCGGAATGCAACGCCTGCATGAAGCGCATCGTCGCGGCGCCGACGGCGGGGTCGTGCGGTGTGCTCCCGGCGGTGCTGCTGGCCTATGAAAATGCGTTCGGCGCGGAACCGCAGGCATTTTTAGAGGCACTGTATGTCGCCGCGGCGTATGGAGAGATCATCGCGGCCGGGGCGAGCATTTCCGGTGCGCAGGGGGGGTGTCAGGCCGAAGTCGGCACGGCGTCGGCTATGGCGGCGGCTGCACTCGTCTACCTGCACGGCGGATCGCCGGAGGAGGGCGCGCAGGCTTGCGCCATCGCCCTCAAAAATATGCTGGGGCTGACCTGCGACCCAGTGGCAGGGCTGGTGGAGGTTCCGTGCGTCAAGCGGAACGCGGCCGGGGCAATGAACGCGATTGCGGCGGCGGAGATGGCTCTCGCCGGCATCGAGAGCCGTATTCCCCCGGACGAGGTCATCGGCGCGATGGATGAGGTCTCGCAGCTCATGAGCAGCAAGCTCCGCGAAACAGGCGAGGGCGGGCTGGCGGCGACGCCTACAGCGCGGCAGATTCAGCACCGCTTGCGCGAGATGAGCGGGCAAGAACAAAGATAAATCTAAAAAACTCATCCAACTTGCTTTTTGGGCAGGCCGGGTGAGTTTTTTCATTTTGTAAGAAGTATCGGGCGATTCCTCGCAAAAAGCCCTCAATGGTGCGACGCGATGGCGGAAATGTCATAGGGTGTTTCCTGATAGACATAATAATTGAGCCAGTTGCTGAACAGCAGATTGGCGTGCCCACGCCAGCGGACGATGGGCGTTTTCGCGGGATCGTCCCCGGGGTAGTAGTTGCAGGGGATTTGCATGTCCATGCCCTTTGCGATATCGCGGTCATATTCGCTCTTCAGCGTGTCGCGGTCATATTCCGCGTGCCCGGTCACAAAGATCTGTCGTCCCCCCTTGGCAAAGATGAGATAGGCGCCCGCCTCCGGCGAAGCAGCGATGATGCGCAGGGCGGAGTGTTTTTCGATCTCGGAATAGGGGAGGGTGGTATGCCGGGAATGCGGCGCATAGAATAGGTCGTCGAACCCACGTGTCAATTGCGTGGAGGGGTCCAAAACCTGATGCGCGAACACGCCGAATACCTTTTTCGGGGTAGGGATTTTGGGGATACCATAGTGATAATACAATCCCGCCTGTGCGGCCCAGCAGATGTGCAGCGTGGAATAGACATGGCTCTTGCTCCATTCCATGATCTCGGAAAGCTCCGCCCAGTAGTCCACCTCGGAAAATTCCAGCGTTTCCACGGGCGCGCCTGTGATGATGAGGCCATCTAGATAGGAGTCCCGGATGTCGTCAAAGGTCTGATAAAAGGCATCGAGATGGCTCTGCGGCGTATTCTTGGAGATATGTTCCCGGGGGCGCAACAGCAGGATCTCCACCTGCAAGGGAGAGTTGCCGATGAGGCGCAAAAGCTGCGTTTCAGTGACGACTTTGGTCGGCATCAGGTTTAGGATGGCGATGCGCAGCGGGCGGATGTCTTGGCTTTGTGCTCGCTCGTCGGCCATGACGAAAATACCTTCGGATCGCAGGGTCGCATAGGCAGGCAGATTTTTGTTGATATTGATAGGCAAAGCGGTCTTCTCCTTTGGGCTCTGCAAGTATTTGACATTCATTATACTTTATTTTAGAATAAAAATATAGTTCGCAAAGCGAAAAAATTGAAGAGTACGGGGGTTTTCCGTGGGAAATATTACAGAATTTATGCGCTACCGCTCACAAAACCTGGCAGATGCGCTGGTAGAGATCAATTCCAAGCAGCTGCTACGCGACAACATCAGCGGTTTTGGCATGAAGGCGCGCGTGATCGAGTTGGCCGAGCACCTAAAGGCGGCACTGTTCCCGACGCTGTATGAGCGGGGAATCGCGACGCCGGACCATCTCCCGGCGGTTGTGCTCGACCGGTTGAACACCGCCGTGATGGAGCTGAACGGGATTGTAGAGGACATGTTTGTCAACGCCTGCAACAAGCAGGAACGCAAAGGATGCGACGCCGGGGAATGTCGGCGGCGGGCGGCGGATGTTTCGGTGCGCTTTATGGAAAAGCTGCCTGAGATCCGCACCAAGCTGGGGTTGGACATGAAGGCAGCCTATAACGGCGACCCGGCGGCTAAGAATTATGACGAGATTCTGCTGAGCTATCCCTCGATGGAGGCAGTGACGATCTACCGTATTGCGCACGAACTGGTGCTGCTCGGCGTGCCGATGGTGCCGCGGATCATGAGCGAGTATGCACATCAGCTCACCGGGATCGATATCCACCCCGGTGCGACGATCGGACAGAGTTTTTTCATTGACCATGGGACGGGCGTGGTCATCGGCGAGACGACGGAGATCGGCGACCGCGTCAAGCTCTATCAGGGCGTGACGCTCGGCGCGAAGAGTTTTGAGCTGGACGCCGAGGGCAATCCGGTCAAGGGGATCAAGCGGCATCCGAACATCGAGGACGATGTCGTCATCTATGCTGGCGCGACAATCTTGGGCGGCGATGTGACGATTGGCCGCGGCAGCGTGATCGGCGGGAATGTCTGGCTCACGGCATCCGTCCCGCCATATACAACGGTATATAACGCTGCGCCAAAACCAATTATGAAAATAAAGAAGGATTTGTGAGAGAAACGGCGAATATATATATAAACCTTTCCCCTTTCTGAACAAAGGGCGAAATACAGCAATCGATGAAGGGATGGTAAATGAGAATGGTCCAATTGATCTATGCTGCAAAGGGAAGCGGAAAAACCAAAAAATTGTTGGGGATGGTCGCCGAGGAAGCGAAAAACGCGGCGGGGGCCGTCGTATTTATGGATGATGATACGAGATATTTGCGGGAAGTGCCCACCAGTGTGCGCTTTGTGGATATTTCGGAATACGGCATCGACAGCGCAGACGCGCTGTTCGGGTTCATTTGCGGCATGTATTCGCAGAATTATGACATCGGTGCGGTGTACATCGATTCCTTCCTGAAAATTATCGGCAAGCAGCCGGCAGAGGCGGAGGACTTCTTCCAAAAGTTTGCGGCCTTCTGTGACAAGAACAATATCCACGCGGTCCTGAGCGTGAGCGCGGAAGCAGAAACGGCGCCGGAATTCCTGAAGGCTTGGATGATCTGAAAAACAAACAGGCAACAAAAAACAGCGGTGAAAAACCGCTGTTTTTTTCTGTTTACTGTTCGTCCGACTTGGGTTCGCTGCTTTCCGCATTGTCCTCAGCGGGGGTGTTCGGTGCTTCCTCTATCTTGGTCGGTTCTTCGTCCTCGGCGGGTTGGTTGAGCGGCTGTTCCAGCGGGGCGACCGCGGCTTTCAAAAGCTCCGCGCGCACATTGTCCGGGCTCAGCTCCAGCACGACAGTGTCCTCATTGACGGCGAGGATCGTCCCGATAAAGCCGCCGGCGGTACGCACCTTGACGCCGGCGCGGAGGCTTTCGGCAAGTTGCTCCATTCTCTTTTTCTGCTTTCTTTGCGAGAGAATGCTTGTCACAGCGAAGATTGCGATGATGGCAATCAGGTAAATATACTGCATTTTGTCCATAAAACTTGGTTCCTTTCATAGGGAAGTAGAAGATACGAACCTTATTATAACATCGAACGGGAACGCTGCAAAGCACATCGGGAAAGTTTACAAAAAATTCTTTGCTGCCTGCGTATTCGCATGAAAATTGTGTTATTATATACTCGTTATAAAATCGGTGTTCTGCGCGGGAAATATCCGGAGGCGGCGCCGGGAAATGACAGCAAGATAGGAAAGAAAAGGAGCAGATTTATGATACTGGTGACTGGCGGCACGGGCTATATTGGGAGCCACACCTGCGTGCACTTGATGGAAGCGGGCTATGAGGTGCTGATCGTCGATAATTTTGTAAACAGCAAGCCGGAGGTTCTGGAAAGCCTCCAAAAGATCACGGGCAAGACGCCGGCGTTTGTGGAAGCGGATATTTGTGACGCGGTGGCGATGGAGCGCATTTTTGCCGAGCACGAGATTGAGGCGGTTCTGCACTTCGCGGGGCTTAAGGCCGTGGGCGAATCGGTGCGCAAGCCGCTCGCGTATTATGACAACAACCTGACGGGGACGTTGGTACTGCTCGAGGCGATGCAGCGGCATGAGGTGCGAAAAATCCTGTTTTCCTCCTCCGCGACGGTGTACAGCGCGGACAACGAGATGCCGCTCACGGAATCGTCCCGGCTCGGCGAATGTACGAATCCCTATGGATGGACGAAATACATGATTGAACAGATTTTAACCGACCTCTGCCGGGCAAACTCCGCGTGGAGCGCCGTACTGCTGCGCTATTTCAACCCGATCGGCGCGCACGAAAGCGGGCTGCTCGGGGAGGACCCGCAGGGGGTCCCGAACAACCTGATGCCGTATATCTGTAAGGTGGCCAGCGGCGCGCTTGAAAAGCTCTCGGTCTATGGGGCGGATTATCCGACGCCGGACGGCACGGGTGTGCGCGACTACATCCATGTGGAGGATCTGGCGGAGGGACATCTCCACGCGCTTGAATATATGCAGGCGCATGCGGGGGTGGCTGCCTTCAACCTTGGGACGGGCAAGGGCTACAGCGTGCTGGAGGTCGTGCATGCCTTTGAACAGGCGAGTGGCAAACGCGTTCCCTATGTGGTCACGGATCGCCGGCCGGGCGATGTGGCGGCTTGTTACGCCGACCCGACGCTGGCGGAGCGGGAACTGCATTGGCGTGCGCAATACGGCATCGACAAGATGTGCGCGGATTCCTGGAACTTCGTTTCCAAACAGGCTGAGGAGTAAGCTATCATGTCGTTTCTTGGAAAATTTACGCCGCAAAACTTTCGCAAGGGGATTTTGATCTTTGAAAAGCTGCTTATCCTCTTCTCGGCGATGGCGGCCTATTTGGGGATGATCGCGCTGTGCTATCCGGCGATGATGGAAAACCTCTCGACCGTGCTCATTCTGGCGTTCGTGTACCTCGCGATCTTTGTGCTACTTTTCAATTCCTATGGGTGTCAGCAGGTGGGGGTGCTCCGGCTCAAGGAGCTTCTCTTTTCCTTTGCCCTGACGACGGTGCTGGCGGACATTCTTTCCTATTTTATTTTAGTGCTGGCTTCGGGCGGGATGCTCGTCGTTTGGCCGTTTTTTGCGCTGCTGGGCGTGCAGCTCGCGGTGGGGATGCTCCTGTATATTGTGGCGAACAAGACCTATTTTTCCCTCAACCCGGCGTATGACACGGTGGTGATCTGTGCGAACAGCAAGTGGGAGGCAGAGATCATCGCCAAGTTCCGGCGCATTCCGGAGCGGTACAACATTTCGCAGGTGCTCTATGAACAGGCCGAAGAGGCGGAGATGTTCTTCGCCATCGATCACCACGACACGGTGATTCTGGGGGATATTGCGCAGGAAAAGCGCGAAAAGATTCTGAACTACTGCTTTGAAAAAAACCGCCGGTTGTACCTGCTTCCGACCGTGCAGGACATCATGCTCAATAACGCGTCCGTGACGCAGATCGGGGACACGATGGCGCTTTTGTGCAAGAACCGTCCGGTGAGCATGGAACAATTGGCAATCAAGCGGCTGGCGGATGTGTTCATCTCTGTCGTGGCGCTTACAGTGCTTTCCCCGGTGCTGGCCATTGTGGCGCTGCTTATTAAGCTCTATGACGGCGGCCCGGTCATGTTCCGCCAAAAGCGGTATACGCGCAACAACGAGGTATTCACGCTCGTCAAGTTCCGTAGTATGATCGTGGACGCGGAAAAGGACGGCGCGCAGTTTACCGTGCCCGGGGACAAGCGGATTACGCCGATCGGCAAGTTCATCCGCGCGACGCGCATTGACGAATTGCCGCAGCTTCTGAATGTGCTGCGAGGCGATATGTCCATTGTCGGCCCGCGGGCGGAGCGCTTGGAAAACGCCGACGCCTATACGGAGATGATGCCGGAGTTCCGCTACCGCACCAAGGTCAAGGCAGGGCTCACGGGCTATGCGCAGGTGTATGGGAAATACAACACCAGTTTTGAGGACAAGGTGCGTATGGATCTATACTATATCGAGAACTATTCGCTGCTTTTGGATCTCAAGCTCTTGTTGTATACGATCAAGGTGATCTTTATGAAGGAGAGCACCGAGGGCTTTGAAAACGAGACGCTACAGGAAGAACTGCATCCGGATGAAACTAATAATTAACACAGGGCCGCGCAAGCGGCTCTTTTTTGTGCCGCAAAACGCTGGAAATTTGTAAATAACGCAGGTATGGCATTGAAAAACGGCGAAAGAACAGGTATGATAGAAAAAATACGATAAGAAACTGGGGGAATATCGGCATTTTGCCGCTATTCCGGACTACGAGGGGATGCAGATGAAAACCATGCGTCAAAAACTATCCTTTGGTTGTGCTCTGCTGTTTGTGTGCGCAGCGCTGCTCCTGCCGTTTTCGGTTCGAGCCGAGGAAAAGAAATGGGGAACGATCAACGCGACGGTCAACTTCCGTGAGGGACCGGGGACGGAATACGCCTCGATCGTCAAGCTGGCGGCAGGCGACGGCGTCTATATTTTGGCAGAAGCGACGGCCGCCAACGGAAAGCTCTGGTATCAGGTGGAATGCACCAAGAACGGCCAGCAGCTTTCTGGCTATGTATTTGCCGAATATGTCACGGTCGGCAGCGAGGATTTCACCGCCTATCTGCGGGCGCAGGGCTTCCCGGAGACCTACTATGCAGGGCTCATTGCGCTGCATACGCAATATCCTTCTTGGCAATTCCGGGCGGTGCAGACGGGGCTTACCTGGGCAGAGGTCATTGCCGGCGAAACGGTGGTCGGCCGAAACATGGTCTATTACACGAGCAATTCTGCCTATATCGACCTTACAGATGTCGACGAAAACGGCAAACAGATCGGCCGTGACGGGTATTCTTGGGTCACGGCATCCCGGGCGGCGGTCGAATACTATATGGACCCGCGCAACTTCCTGAATGACCCCGGCATTTTCATGTTTGAGAGTCTGTCCTATACGGAAGGCGCCTATACGGAGAGCGGCGTTTCGGCGATCTTGAAAAACACCTTCATGGCCGGGGAATACACCTGTCCCGACACGAAGGAAGGGAAGAGCTATCCCACGACCTTTTTGGAGGCCGGACAGGCCTCCGGCGTCAGCCCCTATCACCTGGCCTCGCGCGCCAAGCAAGAACAGGGCTCCAAGGGCAATGCGCTTGGCAAGGGGACGGTCGCGGGGTACGAAGGGTACTATAATTTCTTCAACATCGGCGCGTTTGCGACCTCGACGGGCGGCGCGACTCTGAACGGCGCGAAGTATGCGAGCAAGTCCGGGTCATATGGCCGGCCATGGACGAACCAGTATAAGGCGATTTGCGGCGGCGCGAAGTTTTTGGGGAGCAGCTACATCAACAAGGGACAGGACACGATCTATTTCCAAAAATTCAATGTCGCTAACGGAGCGAACTTGTACAACCACCAATATATGTCCAATGTCAAAGCGCCCGCTTCGGAGGCGTCGATCATGAAAAAGGCATATACGCAGGAGATCCTGCAGGGGACGCTAATCTTCAAGATCCCGGTGTATCGGGATATGCCCGCCCAGGCGGTACCCTAGCCGGAGGACCGGGGGGCGGAGCCGGAACCGACGCCGGATCCCACGCCGACGCCGGATCCCACGCCGACGCCAGATCCCACGCCGACGCCCGGCGAACCCAAGATCACGACGGGCTATACGCTCGGGGACGGCTATCTTTCCGGTGTGGAGGAGGGCGTTTCGGTAGCGGATTTCCTCGCGAAAATCTCGGTGGAATCCGGGAATATGCAGCTATATAACGCCGCCGATCAGAAAAAAAACAGCGGCAAAGTCGCGACTGGTGATCGATTGAAAATCTATAAGTCGGACGGCAGCACCTTCCGCACGGTCGAGGTCATACTCTATGGCGACACGAACGGTGACGGGAGCATCAGCATCGCCGACCTCGTGCTGACGCGCAAGCATTTATTGGAACTGTCCTCGCTGAAGGAGACCTATCGGACGGCGGCGGACATCAACCGGGACGGGAAGATCACGATGGCGGATATGGTATTCATTCGCAAACACCTCCTGGACCTGGAAAAAATCTCACAAAAGTAAGGGGAGTTCGATATGAATAAGAAATGGAAAGGCTTAGCCCTGCTGGCCGTTTTGGTATTGGTAGGCATGCTGCCGCTGCCCGCGATGGCGGCGGGGAGCGCCGGTGTTTCGCTCAGCGCGTCGACGGTGACCGTGGGCAAGACGGTCAAGGCGACTTTTTCCTTTAACGGCGGCGGGTCGTATATCGCGGGGGTCAAGGCGTATGTGTCCTATGATTCCTCGCTCCTCAAATATTCCGGCGCGAGTGGTGACGGCGACGCGAATGTCGCAGGCGGCAAGGGAACGCTTGTGCTGGAAACGAGCTCGACCAGCAAGACGACCTTGAGCATCACATTGACCTTCACCGCGACGGCGGTAGGCAGCGCGAAATTCAGCATCACAGGAAGCGACATCGTCGATTGGGACGGAAACACGGTGGGCGGGCCGACCGCCAGCAAGAGCCTCACGATCAAGGAAAAGGAAGCGCCCGCGCCGGCCCCGGACACAAAGAACGATCCTAAAACCGATCCGAAGGACAATACCTCGGCCGATCCGCAACAGCCGGAAACGCCTACAGATATGGAAACGGCGCTGGAGACCAAGGTGGGCGAGGACACGCTGTACCTGTGGCGCAGCCTTCAGAATGTCACGCTCCCGGAAGAATGCACCACGCGCACCGTGATCTATAACGGGGAGGAGCTTCAGGCGGCCTATCGGGAAAGCCTGGACCTCACGATGGTGTACTTCACCAATGCAGAGGGCGCGAACGGGCAGTTCTATGTCTATGAAGGCTATGAGGCGTTCTACCCCTATCAATCTCTCTCGCTTGGCGGCAACACTTACCTGATCCTGAAGCCGAACGCGGATGTGCGCTTCCCGAAAGGGTATGAACAGGGAGAGCAGGTGATCGGTGAGGAAAAGGTCGCGGCGTGGCGGAGCGCGGAGGACGCGGATTTCTGTTACCTTTATGCGATCAACACGGCGACGCAGAAGGCAGGCGTGTATCAGTTCGATTTGCAGGAAAATACCTTGCAGCGGGTGAACGAGGCGATGTACGAATTGCTGCTCGCGTCCGAGGAACCCAAGCCGGATGTTCCGACGATCGCCGAACCGGAAGTGGAAAAAACGGTGTTCGAACGCATTTTGGAGGATGACGCGGTGCTGATGGTGATGCTGGGTGTGCTGGGCGGAAGCCTGCTCCTTGTGGCGGGCATGGCGAGCGCGATGCTGATCTCGCGCCGCAAGCGCCGCGCGCAGGCGGCCTCCGCGTCGGAAGCCGATGCACAGCCGGCGGAGACGACGAACGCGCAAGCACCGATGACGCAGCCGGAAGCGAACTTGGAAGAAGCCCCGGCACAGGCGGAACAATCCGCCCGAGAGGAGTCTCCCTCGCCAGAAGAAGCTTCGCAAACGGCGGAGGAGGACAAGGCGGAATGAGAATCTATTCCGCGCAAAGAAAGAAGGATGAAAAGAGCGCTCGGGAAACCAGCGCTCCTTTTTGCGCTGACAGCAAAATGGGCGTGCCCAGCGCGGGATGCAAAAAAAACGGTGAAGAATGAAAAATACTTCTTGACAATCTTTGGGCGATTGTGTATTATATAACATGTCACACGGAAGGCCCCTTGGTCAAGCGGTTAAGACATCGCCCTTTCACGGCGGTAACAGGAGTTCGAGTCTCCTAGGGGTCACCAATTTTTTGGGAGCATAGCTCAGCTGGGAGAGCATCTGCCTTACAAGCAGGAGGTCACAGGTTCGAGCCCTGTTGCTCCCACCAGGAAACTGCCTTTTGGGCAGTTTTTTTATTTATATGGATTTTCTGTGTGGGGCTGCGGCGGCATGCCGTTCACATTTGCGCGGTGGATTTTGTTAATTTCGGTAAATCTGGCGCGGCAAATTGCGGCGAATATGGAAAAACGAAGTTTGTTATGATATGATTAACACGATTAATATAGATTGAAGAACGGATGTATTTATGAATCGATCCAAAAATTCCATTCGGAATATCCTCTTTGGCGTGGGCGGGCAGATTCTCAACATTTTAATGAGCTTTGCCTACCGGACGGTCTTCATGCATACGCTGAGCGACGAATATCTGGGCATCAACGGTGTGTTCACCAATATTTTGATGGTGTTTTCGCTCGCAGACCTCGGCGTGGGTACGGCGATTATCTTTGCACTGTACAAACCGATCGCCGAAAACGATGTGAAAAAGATTAAGGCGCTTATGAAGATGTACGCGCGGGCATATATCCTGATCGGATTCATCATCATCGGCATGGGGCTTGTCTGTCTGCCGTTTATCGAGCACCTCATCAAAACGGATGTAGTTATCCCACATGTTAAATTGATTTTCATGATCTTTGTGCTCAACACGGCGTCCACCTATTTCTTTGCCTATAAGGGGACGCTCATCACCGCCAATCAAAAACACTATATCGTGTCCAGCGTCGTATACGGCACCTCGGTGCTGTGCTATGCGGTTCAGATGGTTGTGATGGTGCTCACCAAGAATTACCTGCTTACCCTCTCCATCCAGGTCGGGACGAACATCCTGCAAAACCTCATCACAATGCGTATTGCGGACAAGATGTACCCCTACCTCAAGGAAAAGAACGACGAGGAGCTCTCGCTGCGCGAGCGGCGGCGCATCTTCCGCAACATGGGCTCGCTCATGTTCTATCGTACGGGGCAGGTCATCATCAACGGGACGGACAGCATCATCATTTCCAAGTTTCAGGGCATCGTCGAGGCGGGGATCTATTCCAATTACTCGCTCGTGACGACGACGATCAAGAACCTGATGCTTCAGGTCTTTAACGCCATCACAGGGAGCATCGGCAACCTGGCCGCGGTGGAATCGGAAAAACGGAAATACGAGGTGTATAATCTCATCTATTTTGGAAACTTCTGGATGTTCGGGTTCTGCTCGGTCTGCCTGTTCGTGCTGCTCAACCCGTTCATCACAATCTGGGCGGGGCCGGATCGACTGCTCACCATGACGCAGGTGTTCTTCATCGTGCTGAATTTCTACCTGATTGGTATGCGTAATGTCAACCTGACTTTCCGCGACACGATGGGCATCTTTCGCGAAGGACGATTCATCCCGATCATTTCGGCCATCGTGAATGTGGGCGTTTCTATTTTCACGGCGAGCCAGTGGGGTCTCATCGGCGCATTCATCGGGACGACGGTGAGCATGCTCACGACACTCGTGTGGATGGAGCCGGTTATTCTGTTCCGATATGGATTCCAGCGCAGCGTGTGGCCGTATTTCGCGAAATACCTCCTGTACTTCGCTTCGACCGTGCTGGCGACGGCGCTCACCTGGATGATCGCGGGGCTGCTCCCGGGCTCCTTCCTCGGGTTTGTTGGTAAGCTGTTCATCTGTCTTGTCGTACCGAATTTGATTTTCTTGTTGCTCTATGGGCGTACGCGGGAATTCCGGGAGGTGTATTCCCGGGTCATGGGTGTGGTGCGGCGAAAATTTCGCGGAAAGAGAGGAAACGCATGATCAAGTTTGGACCCTCCGGCAATTCCGAGGCGTTTTACGAAGCGGGGTATAAGCATACCTATCAGGCGATGGCATGGCTTTCGGATATGGGACTTAATGCGTATGAATACTCCTGTGGGCGCGGCGTGCGCATCAAGGAGGAAACGGCAGTGCAGATTCGCGCAGAGGCAGAACGGTGTGGGATCACCTTGAGCCTGCACGCGCCGTATTTCATCAACTTGGCGAACGAAGCGGAAGATAAGTTCGAAAAGAATGTGGAATATTTCACGGAAAGCGCTAAGGCGGCGCAGGCGCTCGGGGCAAGACGTATCGTGTTTCACCCGGGTTCGCCCGCCAAGCAGGAACGCGGTGCGGCGTTTGCCCGCTGCCGGGAAAACTTCGCCCGTATGCTGCGCTTGATGGACGAGCTGGGGTACGGCGAACTCACCTATTGCCCCGAAACGATGGGTAAGATCAATCAGCTTGGCGACCTGGCGGAAGTGATCGAGCTGGTGCGGCTGGATGACCGCGTGCTGCCGACGATCGATTTCGGGCACCTGCATACGCGGGGGTTGGGCGCACTTAATACGGCAGAGGATTTCGATGCCGTCATCCGGGCGCTGGAAGACGGCATCGGGGTGGAGCGCACGCGCCGGATGCATGTGCATTTTTCCAAGATTGAATATACGCAGATGGGCGAAAAGCGGCACCGCACCTTTGATGACGAAGGTTTCGGCCCGGATTTTTCGCTGCTGGCGCCGATCTTGGTGCGCAAGAACATGGAACCGACGATCATCTGTGAGAGCAAGGGCACGATGGCCAAGGACTCGCTCACGATGAAACAACTATATGAACAGGCAAAGCAACACGAAAGTGAGGAAAAATGAGAATGGATAAGGCAAGAGAATTGCGCGCGAAGCTGCGCGAACACCATTTGGACGCAGCGCTGCTCACCAGCGTGGAAAACATGCAGTGGTACACCGGTTTTTCGGGGGATACCGGTTGGGTGCTGGTGACGCCGGAAAAGGAATATTTCATCACTGACTTCCGGTATATCGAGATGGCGGAGCGCGAATTAGAGCCCGGTCGTTTCGAGATGATCAAGGAACGCACAGGCGGTGTGATCCCGGGGATGGAGCTTTGGCTTTCCAAGGGTGCGCGATTGGGCATTGAATTCGACAAGATTACGGTGAGCGTGAAGCAGGCGTTTGACGCAGCGTGGAGCTATACCTATGCGCCGGTGGACGAGATTATGCACGAGCTCCGGATGGTCAAGACGCCCGAAGAGATCGCCCACATGCGGGAAGGCGCGAAGATCACCGAGGCGATCTTTGAACATATGTGCAAGACCATCCGCCCCGGCATCACCGAATTCGACCTGCTGGCGGAGATGCAGTATCAGATGAACAAGCATGAGGCAGGCCCCTCCTTTGCACCCATCATCGCGAGCGGAGAAAATTCCTCGTTGCCGCACGCGGTCGTCTCCTCGCGGAAGCTCCAAAACGGCGACTTCATCACGATGGACTTTGGTGTGCGGTATAAGGGCGTCTGCACGGATTTTACCCGCACGGTTGCCCTCGGAGGGGTTGAAGAAGAGCTGAAAGTAATATATAATATTGTGCATAAAGCCAATCTCGAGACAGAAGCGGCCATCCGCCCCGGTGTTTTGGCGCGGGATATGGACGCGATCGCGAGAGGTGTGATCGTAGACGCGGGTTATGGCGCATACTATGAGCATGGCACGGGCCATGGCGTAGGCGTAGAGATCCACGAGGCACCCTGGCTGAGCACGAAGTCCACCGATGTGCTGCAGGCGGGCATGGTGCTGACAGTGGAGCCGGGCATCTATCTGCCGGGCAAGGGTGGCGTTCGCATCGAGGATATGGTTGTTGTTACGGAAGATGGAATGGAAAATTTCTATACGGCAGCTAAGGATCTAATCATTATTTTATAAGGAGTTTGTATGGTAACAGCAGGTGATTTCAGAAAAGGCATGACGGTTGAAATCGACGGGCAGGTCTGGATGGTAGTGGACTTTTTGCATGTCAAACCGGGCAAGGGCGCGGCGTTTGTCCGCACGAAGCTCAAGAATGTCATGACCGGCAGCGTCTTGGAGCGCACGTTTAACCCGTCGGACAAGTTCCCGCGCGCTATGATTGAGCGGAAGACGATGGAATATCTGTATTCGGACGGCGGTCTGTATTACTTCATGGACCTCGAGACCTATGAGCAGCTACCTCTGAACGAAGCGCTGGTGGCGGATGCTTTGCCTTTCATTAAGGAAAACATGCAGGTGACAATCCAGTTCTATAACGGCGCGGCATTCTCGGTCGAGGCGCCGAACTTTGTCGAGCTGGAAGTGACGGAGACTGACCCGAACTTCAAAGGGGACACCGCGACGGGCGGCAACAAGCCGGCAATCCTGGAGACGGGCGCGCGCATTATGGTCCCGATGTTCGTCAATGTGGGCGATCGGATTCGTGTCGATACCCGTACGCAGGAATACATGGAACGCGTATAAAAGTTTTCATCAAAAAATACAGAAATAATCAATTTACCTATTGATTATTTCTGTATGATGATGTATAATGCATTTGTTGAGAGTAATGGGGGTATAGCTCAGCTGGTAGAGCGCTTGCTTCGCATGTAAGAGGCCAGCGGTTCGAATCCGCTTATCTCCACCAAGAAAGACCACGAAGAAAGTTCGTGGTCTTTTTCTATGCCTATTTTCGCTCAGACGCGGCTGCCAAGCCAGATGCAGAAGTTGAGCACGCCCGCAAAGAGGAGCCAGAGCAGGTAGGGGATCTGCAAATACGCAGTCGGGCGCGAAATGTCAAAAAACAGGATCGCCATATATAGTACCAGCAAAAACAGGGTGACGAGCCACAAAAAGGCGGCCAGATAGGCTTGCAGGTTGAAGAAAATGAGCGGCCAGAAGAAATTGCACAGCAGTTGCAGACTGTATACGCTGAGCGCCGCGTGCTTTTTGATGGAAACGGAGCGGGCGACCAAGTAGGACGAATAGCCCATGAGAAGATAGAGGATGTTCCACACGATGGGAAACACGATGCCGGGCGGCGCAAAAGAGGGCTTTGGCATTGTGGCATAGGAAGCGACCTGCTGCCTTGTGAGGGAACCTGCCAAAAGCCCCACGGCAAGTGGCAGAAACAGGCAAAAGAGCAGCAACCAGAAATGTGAGCGTTTGCGTGCCATAAAAATACCTCCCGTGCAGTTAGGATATGCACGGAAGGTATTTTTATGCAGATGCTTAGCGATGTTCGCCCATATAGAAGAGCGCTAGCGCGCCGGGGCCGACATGCGCACCGGTGCAGAGGTCGTAGTAGCGGATGAGGATGTTTCCGACTGGCGTCGTGCTCTGGATCTTTTCCGCGAGGTATTGGGCGTCAGCCTCGCAGTCGCAGTGCGCGATGCCGATGGTCTGCGCGGCCGGGTCAACCGCCGTTTCGCAGAAGTTTTTGGCCAATGCATCAAGCGCCTTACGGCGGCCGCGCGTCTTGCCGTCCATCGCGATCAAACCCTTGTCACTCGCTTTCAAAAGCGGTTTGATGTTGAGTAACGATCCCACAAGCGCCGCTGCCCCGGAAAGCCGCCCGCCCCGGCGCAGGAAATGCAGGTCGTCGACGGTGAAGATCTGCCGCATTTTGAGGCGGTTCTGCTCGATCCAGTGTTGCACCTCTTCGATGTTAGCGCCGCCATTGCGCAGCTTTGCCGCATGGCAGAGTAGCAGCCCTTCGCCAAGCGAGGCACCGAGCGAGTCGACGATGATGCATTTTCGCTCGGGATAGCGCTCCGCAAGTTGCCGGGCAGCCTCCTGCGCCGCCTGGAAGGTCCCGCTCAGGCCGCTGGAGATCGGCGAAAAGAGGATATCCCGCCCCGCCTGTAGGAAAGGTTCGAAGAACTCGATAAGGCGCGCCGTGTTGATAAGAGAAGTCTTGATGTCGACCTTGTTGCGCAGTTTATGATAAAATTCTCTGCCAGCTTCGGCGTAATCCCGCCCAGGAACATAGCAGGGGTATTCCACATCGTCGATCAGGTAGAAGCAGGAGAGCATATGGATGCCATATTTCTCCAACAGATCGTCGGTCAGGTTGGAAGCGGAATCGGTGAGGATCTCAAAAGACATGATTTTTCTCCTTTGAAAACATGGTTTCAAAAACTATCTATGTTTTTTATGGTATCGATTTACAGAAGAAAAGTCAAGTCCCTGTCTGTAAAAGCTTTTTGAACTTTGTATAGGAGGTGCGCGATGCATAAAGCCGGGCGGCCGGCGCATACTAGGATTGCGGAAAATCCGCAGAGTTTCAAAAGGAGAAGGCATCATTATGGAAAAGAAGCAGAACGGCAGAAAACAGGAAAACGCAAAGAAGAACAACTGGCATGAAGAAGAGTATTCAGTCCGGGAGGATCCGGAGAGTGCGAACCGGCAGAATGCTCAAAAGTAAATGGAATAAGATCCTTGGAACGAAGAGGGGCGGGCGCTGAGGCACGCCCCTTTGGTGTGCATGAAATTTTTCCAGACGCGGAGAATTTGCCCTTGACATTTTTCGGGGATTCCTTTATAATCAATTTTGCGCACAGCGGCAGTGCAAAGTTATGTGTCTGTAGCTCAGCTGGATAGAGCATCGGCCTTCTAAGCCGAGGGTCCTGGGTTCGAATCCCCGCAGGCACGCCATTTTATGGTGGATATAGCTCAGTTGGTTAGAGTGCCAGGTTGTGGCCCTGGAGGTCGTGGGTTCGAGACCCACTATCCACCCCACAAAAAAACTGCCTTGAATGTTGGGGTGTAGCCAAGTGGTAAGGCACGGGACTTTGACTCCCGCATTCGTAGGTTCGAGCCCTGCCACCCCA
>CAOKKG010000015.1 GCA_948468985.1 uncultured Eubacteriales bacterium
CTGTCTGCCAAAGGTTTCAATTTCATAAGATTGTTCTCCTTTTTGTTTTACATCGTTTTCTACCTATGTTGTGTTAGCACTCCTAAACATCGAGTGCTAACAATTCTTATTATAGGGAAGTCATCAAATTATACAAGAGCATGCGCATCCGGTTTTTCGGAATTCTTATGAAATTTCCTCCGAATATCTCTCGTTTTCTCTCATTTGCTCTGCTTTCCGAATTTTCATCTTTTCTTCACAATTTTATTCATCGAGGCTTTCCCCTGCGCGCGCCATGGCCCGACGGATCACTTCGCCGGAAAATCCCCGCCGCGCGAGCATCGCATACATGCGCTGCTTGGCCTTCTGCGGCTCCAACTTTTGATACTTCTTCGCCTGCTTTGTGAGAATCATACAGGCCGTCTCCAGCTGCGCTTCATCGGAAAGCGAGAGGTTTTCCTCCACCACCCGGCCGGACACGCCGTTCTGCATCAGCTTCTGCCGGATCGCCTGCGCCCCCATGCGCTTAGCATAGCTGCGCACGAATTCCTGCACATAGGCGGCGTCATCGATATAGCCGTACTTTTTCATCGTCTCGACCGCACCGGCGATGCTCTGTTCGTCCACGCCCTTTTTGGCCAGCTGCTGCTCGACCTGCCGCTGACTGCGTGGCGCATAGGCGACATACTGCATCGCTTGCTCCTTAGCATATTTCACGGTATCCTCGGCGCGGACCTGTTCCAATTCTTCTTCCTCCAGCGCGCCGCCCTCCCGGATATGGAATTTCAACAATGTTTCATAGGAAAGCGAGATCAAAAATCCCTCCTCCGTATACAGGTTGAAGCGGTTCTTGTTGCGCTTCTGTGGCTGCACTTTTGCGATATTCACGGTCATTTGCTGCTCCCGGCCGCCTGCGACGCCAAATACACATTGGTCGTATGTTCTGCGTCGGCAATCCCGCCGATGTCCGCCGTGCTCTCATAAAAATAGAGGCAGATGCTCCCCGCAAGCGAGCTATACCCCCGGGAATCATCGGCGTTCGGATACCCAAAGACGGACGCCGCGTACTGTTTTCCATCGATCTCCACCACCGCCGGGCGCTTCTCCCAGGTGAAGGAGCCGCCAAAGCATTTCTTAAACATCGCCAGCGCCGCCTCGCTTGCCGGCTGCACATCCGCGTGGTTCCGCCCGCCCGTCCGGATCACCTCATAGGTATATCCCGTGTACAAGTCCTGTACCGTCGCCCGCGTGCCTTCCGCAAAAGCTTCCGTCACCTCGCTCCACGATGTCAGACTTCCATACGCCTTGGCCGTCGCCAGGATGCGCGGCCCGGTCACGCGGCGGATCGCGGTGCCTGCCGCGGCGCGCACCGCATCGCGGGAAAAGAGCTTGACATAGGTGTCCGCATCCAACACGCCCGTCCGCGAAAGGCCGTTTCTCTTTTGAAAGTCCTGTACCGCTGCTTTGGTCATCTCTCCGAAATATCCGGTCGTCCGAAAATGCAGATACCCCAGGTCGGCCAGCCGCTGTTGCAGGATCACCACACCACTGCCCTCTTGCTTTTTTTCAATGGGTAAATCTCCAATCGCTGCCGCCTGCACCGTCATCGGCCACAGAAGGAGCAGCAGGATGCTCAAGTATTTCCGCCAATTTGCTTGTTTCATAAGTCCTCTCCTCCGCAGCCATTGTACCATACCTCCCCCCGGAGCGGCAAGGCCACCCCCGGCAGCAAAGCATGTGCGGCAGGCTAAAAGCGCATTCTGCACAATTCCCCGTAGGGGCAGTGGCGCGACACAAGCTCACCGTTGCCCCACGAATTGGCTGCAACAAAAAAGCAGCCCGAGGGCTGCTTTTTACTTCGTGTCCTTGGAAACCTCGCCGTTTTCTACTGCGGCAATGGCATCCTTCGCAAATTCAATCTGCGTCTTTTCCGAGCTCGTCTCGATCGTCACCAGGTCTTCCTTCACGCGGATGACCTTACCGTAGATCCCGCCGATTGTCTTGACGCGGTCGCCCACCTTGAGGGCGTCCAGCATCTGCTTGAACTTCTTATCTTTCCTTCTCTGCGGAATGATCGAAATCGCCACGACCACAACCATCAGCAGGATGATTGGCAGATAGGTCGAGATACTTTGTATAAAGCTTGCAGGCATGTTTTTTCCTCCCAGGATTCATACTTTAACTCTCTTATGATAATGCATAGCCGCTTCCCATGTCAATACACGCATAACCCATCTGCGCCATCTTTTCCGCGCGGAAGGCCGGGAAGTCGTCCGCCAGGATTGCCTCCCGCATCTGCTCCATGAGCGAGACAGAAAAGCGGATGTTGTGGATGGTGAGCAGCGTTGCGCCCAGGATCTCCCCTACCGTCACTAGGTGGCGGATATAAGCCCGCGAAAAATGCCGGCAGGCATAACAGTCGCATGCCGGGTCGATCGGCGAAAAGTCCGCCGCATATTTTGCATTGCGCAGGTTCATCTTCCCGCGGCTGGTCAGGGCTGTCCCCATGCGGGCGGTGCGGCTTTGCAGCACACAGTCGAACATGTCAACCCCGCGCATCGCCCCCTCGATCAGACAGTCCGGCGAACCGACGCCCATCAGGTAGCGCGGCTTATGTTCGTCCAAAAGCGGCGTCGTCACCTCCAGCATGTCATACATGACCTTTTTTTCCTCGCCGACGCTCAGACCCCCGATCGCATGCCCTGGAAAGCCCATCGCGTTAACACCCTTCGCGCTCTCCCGGCGCAGGTCGGCGAACATCCCGCCCTGTACGATGCCGAACAGCGCCTGGTTCTCGCTGGTTTTGGCGCGCTTACAGCGCTCTGCCCAGCGCAGGGTGCGCTCCATGGAATTTTTCACATAGGCATAGGGCTTGTCGTGCGCCGCGCATTCGTCAAACGCCATAATGATGTCCGCCCCCAGATCCTGTTCGACCTGCATGACGCTTTCCGGCGTGAACAGGTGCGCGCTCCCATCGATATGACTGCGGAATTCCACGCCTTCCTCCGTGATCTTGCGCAGTGCGCCCAGGCTGAACACCTGAAACCCGCCGCTGTCCGTCAAGATCGGTTTATCCCAATGCATAAAGGAGTGCAGGCCGCCCGCCTGCCGGACCAACTTTTCTCCCGGCCGCAGGTATAGGTGATAGGTATTGGAGAGCAGAATCTGCGCCCCGGTCTCCTTCACCTGATCCGGCGTCAGCGCCTTAACTGTAGCGCGCGTCCCGACCGGCATGTATACAGGCGTTTTGATATCCCCGTGCGGCGTGTGCAGGACCCCCGCCCGCGCCCCGGTGTGCTTACACTTCTTTACGACCTCAAATTCAAACATAGATTTTTCTACTCCATAAAAATGAAACGGCGCTCTTCACGCCGTTTGCCCTTTTTTATTTTATTATAATCGAGTTTCCTCGTGCGGTCAACGCCTGCCTATACGCAAAAGGTACATAAAAAACCCGCCCCAGCGGGGCGGGTTTTTGTTTTGCAATTAGTCGGCGTTCGTCAGCCACTTCTTCGCATCGTAAATATCGGGATATACCGGATACAGACCTTCGTAGATTTTTTCGAAGATGGTCTTCAACTTCGCATACTTTTCGACATTTTCCGGAATCGGCTTGGTCACTGCCACGATCTCCAGATACTTTTCAAGCGCGCTTTCCTCATCCTTATAGAGACCCATGGCGATGCCGCCCAGAATCGCGCCGCCGATCGTCGCCGCCTCTTCCGCATACTTCGGAACCTTGATCTCGACATTCATGATGTCCGCAAAGATCTGCCGCGTAATCTCGCCCTTGCCCAAGCCGCCGACGATGACGATGCTCTTGAGGTCGAGGCCACCCGCACGGACGCTGTCCATGATGACACCGATGTTGAACCCGATGCCTTCAATAACGCTGCGGAGGATGTCTTCCCGCTTGGTCGTGAGCGAAATGCCCACAAAGCTGCCCTGCGCCTTGCCGTTGTTTCTCGGCGCACGCTCACCCGCCAGATACGGGTGGAACATGACGCCGTTGGAGCCGACCGGTGCGGACGCGATCTCTTCGTTGATGATATCATAGACATTCCGGCCCGTCGTCTTTTCCAGTTCCTGCTCATACTTGCAGATCTGATTCTTCAACCAGCTGAAGGAAGTACCGGAGGAAGCCGTGAGGCCGCCCAGCATCTTGCCTTCCTTGGACAGTGCCAAAATGCCCGCAGAGGTACCGCCGTTCATGTAGGCGTCGCCCGGCTTAATGAAGCCTGCACCGATCATGGAGCACTGCGTATCGCCCGCGCCGATGACCAGCTTAGTGCCTGCCGCCAGGCCGCATTCCGCTGCATACTTTTCCGGGACTTCGCCGATGATGTCGGTGCGCTTGTGAATCTCCGGCATCATGTCGCGCGTCACGCCGACATAGCTCATGAGTTCGTCGCTCCAGTCGGTGCGGTCGACATTCATCATCGTCGTGTTGCCCGCCGCGCTGTATTCCGTCGCAGCAATGCCTGTCAATTTATAAATGATATAGTCCTGAACTGCCGGGAAGATCTTTGCCGTCTTGGCGAAAACTTCCGGTTCGTTCTTCTTGATCCAGTAGATCTTGGGCAGCGTCTCGTTCGCGCCAATCTTGCCGCTGCGGTTGCACTTCAAAAGCTCCGCTGGGATAATCCCTTCGAGCTCCGCGCATTCCTCGACCGCACGGACATCCTGCCAGATGTATGCATTGTTCAGCTTGTTGCCGTCCTTGTCAACGCACAGGCAGTTCGGGAAGGTGCCATCGAAACCGACGCAGAGGATGTCCTCTACATTGATATCCTTCGTGAGTTCCTTATTGCTCGTGCAGAACGCATACCACCAATCGTCCGGATCCTGCTCTACGCCGCCGTTGTTCAGCGTATGGGAAGGATAGCCCGTCGTTTTGGTTGCAATGAACTTCCCCTCGGTAGTGAACAGCGAAGCCTTATCGCCGCTCGTGCCGAAGTCATGCGCCAAAATGTATTTTGTTGCCATAACTTTTTTCTCCTCCAAATCGTTGTTTGTACTAAGACAAATACATGCAGTTTCTTTTATTATACCCGCACGCCAGTCCTTTTTCAATAACTCATTTGCCCGTTTTTCCTTTCTTTGGGATTTTTCTCAGAGAAAAGGTCCCTCGGGCGCGCCCGGCGCGGCTTATGCCTCCGCGTCACCCCGCACAAATTATGACGCTAAAAAAAACGAGTACCCGGCCGCTTGGCCGAGTACCCATTTTTCTAGTCCCACCGGAGGCTATCGCGCCTGCATTTCCTCTGCTATGTGCAGGCAACCTGCCTTTTGAGGGTTTTGTTTGCCGTTACAGTGCAATCTTCATGGAAGCGAGATATTCCTGTACTTCCTTAGTTTGCAGATTTTGGGAAGTCACGACACAGTAAGGAACATAGGCCACTTCCGGAATCTTTTCTCCCGACAGATACTCGCACATCAGATAGGTGCTATTGTACCCCATGAGGTACGGATTCTGCCCGACCGTTCCATAGAGGACACCGCTCTTGATGAGCTCGTAGCCCGTCTTGGAGAAGTCATAACCAATGATTAAGAGCTCCTGTTGGCGTTCTTTGGAAACTTCCGAGAACATGGCCGCCACATTGTTCGTGCCTGCCTCCGTTGTCGTCAAAAATGCCAGCGGGCCAGGATTGGCATTGATAGTATCCTGAATCCATTGTAATGTCTGATCCGCCGTATTCTGGCTACTCCAATAAGGTTCTTTTCCCAGAATATGTTTCATATCTGGCGCATTCTTTTGGATATAGTCAATCGCGCCCAGAGAACGATTTGCCCAGTTCAGGTTTTCCGGCGAAATGCCGTAACAGACATAGTTTCCTTTACCGCCCATGGCCTCGACCGCCAACTTGCCTGCTTCCTGTCCCATCGTCCAGGTATCGGCCATACACTGTGACTTGACCGCAGGAGAGGTTGTATTGAGCGAACGGTCTATGACAATAATCGGAATCTTATCATCCTTGAATTTATCGGTCACATAGGTACCAATAGAATCCGCATTCGACGGTGAAAGCACAATGCCGTTCACCTTCTTTTGGAATGCTGTTTCCAAAAGATCCATCTGCTGTGTGTAATCCGTACTCGTTGCCGGAGCAATACAGTAACCGCTGACACCAGAGCTTGCCTTCAGCTCATCAAGCGCTGCGTTACATCCTGCTGCCACGATGCTCCAGAAATCACCCGTAATCTCTGAATAGACGCAAGCCAAATTGTATGCACCATATTTTCCAGATTTGCCAGGGTCGGATACTTTTGATTTTGAGGGTTCTGGCACAGAGGAATGTTGTTCTTGGGGTTTGCAAGCTGCAAATGACATCAAAATCATTGCTGCTGCAAGGACGAGTACCAATACTTTTTTCATCATTTTCTCCTTTTTCTTTTCTTTCTTTTTACGGATGCCTCCGCAAAATCTATACAAATCTGAAAATTGAATTTTTCCTTTGCTTTATATATTCGCGTCTCTTCGTCAAATTCCTCCCTTAAAATCCAAATTTTTTCTTATTTCCACAATATTTTTATATAATCCCGCATTATTGATACATTTTCTTTTTAAATTTCGGCAATTTTTTCCTTTTTTTCCCTCCTTTGCAAGGTTCCTTTTCCCAAATATATGTTGTCTCCGCTCGCAAAGATTCCCGTTTTCAGGCATCAAAAAAAGAAGGGCTTTCGCCCTCCTTTACCGCGCCCCCTTAGAGCCCCACCCGCTTGCGGGAGGCTCGCCTGTCGAGCGCCGATTGCCTGCGATAGTCCAGGTTCCGGTAGATCACCATAGCCACGATGAACCCGCTGCCCAGCAGCAACGAGAGCGGGAGATTCCCCCGCCAATACAGCACCAGTGCAAATAGAAAATAAAAGAAAAAAGTCCAGACAGTCCGCCGCTCGTGCGGATTCAGCCGAATGATGATCGAAAAGAAGATATAGACCCCCGCCAATATCCAGACCAGTCCGTGCTCAGGGAGCAGCCCCAACAGCACGCCGAAGGAAACGGCAATCGCTTTCCCGCCATGCAGCCTGCGGTAGGCAGAAAAGGCATGCCCTGCCACCGGCGCCGCCAGCACAAAACCAAACGCCAGCTGCGCCACCGGCAACTGATGCGCCCCCAGGAACACCGGCACAAAGCCCTTTGCAAGGTCGCATGCCAGGCAAAGGAACCCCGTCCCCACCCCGGCATACTGCATGGCGTTGGCGGTGCCGGGATTGCCGTCCCGACTGCATGCCTCGATATCCACGCCGCAGATTACCTTGGCCAGAATGCTGCTGAAAAAGATGCCGCCAAGCAGATAGCCGCCAAGCGCGTAGGCCGCAAACAAAAGTCCTTCCCGTCCCATGGGTTACGCCTCGGCTTCTGCCGCCTCCTGCATCACCCGTTCAAAAATGCACTGTGCTGCATGGGGGTTGATCTCCCGCCGCTGCCTCTCCTGCATGGCCGCGCGCTCTTCCTCCTTCGTACAGAGCTTTGCCGCCGCCTGCGCCGCCTCGCGCACATCCGTCTTGGCGATGGAAATGCCCAGCTTGGAAAAGAAGTCCGCGTTCTCTGTCTCGCATCCCGGGATCGGCGCAGTGTGGATGAGTGGGATATTCTTGACCGCCGCCTCCGTCGAAGTCAGTCCACCCGGCTTGGTGAACAGCACATCGCAGGCGTCCATATACAACGGAACCTCGCGCGTAAAGTCCTTGATTTCAATCTGCTCCTGCCCGGCAAACCGCTTGCGCAGTTCCGCCTTGGCCTGCTCATTGTTGCCGCCCAGGATGACCAGGTGCATGTCCGGCGCGCACTCGAGCAATTCCTCTGCGATTGCCTTTGTATTGCCAAACCCCATGCTGCCCGTCATGATGAGCGCAATCTTGCCCTCCTGGGGCAGATGCAGGCGCTCCCGCGCCTCCCGCTTGTCCGTCTTTTGCAAGAATCGTTCGGATACCGGGATCCCCGTCACACATAGCTTTTCCTCCGGGATCCCGCGGTCGACAAATTCCGGGATCAGACTGGCATGCGGGATAAAGTAGCGGTCGACCTCCAGTTCCTCAAAGAAGGGGCAGCAGGAATAATCCGTCGACACGGCATACAGCCGCGCATTGCACTTTCCGTGCCGGCGCAACGCCGTCATCGCCTCCGCCGGGAATACATGCGGCATGATGACCGTGTCGAATCCATTTTCCTCGATATATTTGCCGAGCGCGTCCGCGTACATCTTGTTTGCGAAATACACGGGCGATTTGCGCTTGGGCGAGGCGATGTCCCGCCCTACGCGATAGCCCCATCCAAACAGCTTAGGGGTACGCAGCGTCAACTTGATATAGGTATTGCATACATATTCGGAGATCTTTTCCGAGGCAAAGGCCAACGCGTTCTCGATCGTGCAGGGGATGCCCCGCGCGTCAAATTGCTCCTTGATCGCCCGCGCTGCAGAGTTATGCCCTTCCCCTGTGTTGCAGGACAACAGTAACACTTTCATACTTTTCTTGATTCCTTTTCCCAAATTTTCGGCCGTCTTCCGGCGGCTTTCCGCCTCTGCATTCGACACGACCTTCGAAAAAACTCCTTTTCCGAAAACCACTTTGCGCATAGCCGCGCTTTTCGACAAAGTTCTTCTTTTTTATGCTATCATATTCCCCGCAAAAGAGCAATCCATTCCCGCGTTTGCGGAAGAGGACACCTTTCTTTTCAAAATAGGCAGAGCAGCAGGCAATAGCCCGTCATGAGCAGGCAGAAAAGCAGCAAGAAGCATGGAGAGGTCGGAAATATATAAACGCAAACTGAAACGGGAAATTCGCTGCCCCTGAAATAGGGGTTGGATATCTTCGGTGGAAAATGGAAATCCCTGGCGGCTAAGGAACAACTACGCGAGGAGATCGGCAACATCACCGACCTCATCCTCGTCGCCGGTCAAGAGCTTTCCCGGCAGCCCGGCCTATACGCCGACTTCCTCGGCGGCAAGCGGGAGGCGGATGCCTGGAAACTCTAAGAAAATAGGAAAATCTAAAAAACGGATACGGCGACATGCCGCATCCGTTTTTTCTTGCCCAGGCGCCGTTTTCACTGACCGCACCGCCTCAAAGCAGATCCGCAAAAAGTGCGATGTTCTCCGCCCGCAGGGGCAGCTCCCCCGCCTGTTCCTTTAGGATCACTTCGACAATCCGGTCGTTCACCGGGGTAGGCACCCCACACTTGCGCCCCCATGCGCAGATCACGCCGTTAATCGCCTCCACCTCGCAGGGCTTGCCGTGCCGCAGGTCCTGCAGCATAGAAGGCTCGATCGCGCGATGTTTTTTCATGGCGATGGGGAGTAGCCATTCTGCGATCTTACGTTTGCACGCATTCTTATAATAGAAAAGCTTTGTGATGTCCTTGCCCTGTACCGGCGCAAACGAGACGCCCGCTGCCCGGCCGACATCCATGCATTCCTTCATGCAGCGGACAGCCACGCGCTTTGCCTGCCTGCCCTCACTGACATCGCCGAAGCAGCCGCCGATCGCCGTCCCAAGGCCAGAAAAGGTCGCGTTGATGAGCAATTTCGACCAGCGCACGCCGAGCAGGTTCTCTTCCTGCTCCACCGGGCACATATGTTCCAGCAGCTGCCGCACTGCCGTCATCTGTTCGGCCGAGATGCCCGGCATCCCGCCGATATGGAAGGAAAGGCTGTCCGGGCTGCTCGTGAGGCGGCTCTCGCCCGGCGCGGTGAGCGTCGCGCCCCATTCCACCACGCATCCCATCGTGTGCGCTTCACCCACGATTTCGGCAATGCCCGGTTCGGGGATTCCGTTCTGCATCGTCACGATCACGCCCGACGGGCCGAGCATCGGCGCCAGAAAGGCGACGACCTCCGCATTGTGCAGCTGCTTGGTCATGAGAAAAATGACATCATAGCTCCCCTGCATCTCTTCGGGATAACTCGCCCGCACCGGCGTCGTAAATTCCACTGTCCCCGTGATGTGCGCGCCCCCTTTGCGCAGCGCCTCCACATGCGCCCTGTTTCGATTGACCAGCTCTACCGGCACGCCCGCGCGTGAAAGATACGCACCCAGCACCGTTCCGAGCGAGCCTGCTCCATAAATTGCACACCGCATCATGTGTTCCTCCTGTCTATCTCCCGGCGGTTTCGCGGGTGTTCAGCCCTCGATTACGCCTTCCTTTTCCATCTGGGCAAAGTCCTCCCTGCCAAACCGGTGATAAGCCAGCCCAAAATCGTCCTGCGTCACGCAGTACATATAGGAATCTACCGCTGCGTCCTCGAAATAGAAGATATGTCCCGCACCGTTGTGCGCGTCCTCGCGCTCTAAAAAGTGGGTTCCCTCCTGCGCGGCCCAGCGCGCGAAGAGCCCTCGCACGGTCTCTATGTCCGCACCCTTTTTTCGCATCACTGCCAGCAGTTCCATCAGGAATGTTGGCGCGGGGATCTTCTCCGCCACATAGCGGCACCCTTCGCGGGGGATGTCCAGACAGACGCGCTCCTTGCCAGAGACCGTAATCCTGCCCAGCTGCGGCTCTACCTCCCGGCAAAACGCCATCAGCGCCCGTTCAAATTCCTCGCGAGAATACCCTTCGCCAAGCCCCAAGAGGATCGCCAGCGACTGAGCCGGGTAATAGAGCTTCATGTCTGTCTCGCCCGTCCCGAGCTTCAATTCCCATTCCTTGATCGTATCCGTCACATGCACAAACAATTTTTTCGTCTGCATATGCGTTCCTTTCTACCGCCTTTTTTCCCTTTTCAATGTATCATGTCCATTCGCACGCGTCAACGCCCTTTCGGCAGAAAAAAACCGCCCCCAAGGTCGGGGGCGGCTCTGCTTATACGCTTATGGAAATCCGCCTTGCAGCGGAATTTTTGCAAAGGTTAAGCGACGCAAACATTGACTGCTCTCAGTCTGCTGGGATTTTTGGGATCCGGCTCGGTATCAAAAGTCACCTGCTGGCCCTCGTTGAGCGTCTTGAAACCGTCGGCAACAATCGCGGAAAAATGCACAAAAACATCCCCGCTGCCGTCATTGTTGGAAATAAAGCCGAAGCCCTTTTCCGCATTAAACCACTTTACCGTACCTTTAAACATCGAAGGTACCTCCTAAAACATAATCGATATCCTCTGCAAAAAAAACGCCTTGCCGTAAATCATAAGGCAAGTACGTTCCAAGCTGCGCTTTTTCATTGCATTCTGAATACAGCTTTATTATATTCGCTTATCCTGAAAATAGCAAGCAGAATTGGCAGGGATTTTCGATTTTTGCGCCTCAGAGCTGCGCGCTTTCCACCGTGTGCCGGTACAGCTTGCGGATGCCGCAAGGCCAGCAGAGCACCATCCCGCCGACCGCGCCGACCACTGCCTGTAGGATTTGATAGGGCAGCTTCAACAGCGCATACTCCGGTGTGCTGTAGATAAACGCCCGCCCGAGCGAATAGCCGACCACCATGATGAGCGCGCCAAGGCTGACGCCGATCCCTGCGGCCAGCGCCGGGTGCTTTTGAGACAACTTATGCGCGCAGAGGGAGATCACCACCGCCTGCAGGCCGTGCGTCACCAGCGAGACGAACATGGGCGTCGGGTAAAAGAACAGATCCCCCAAAAATGCGCCGATCCCGCCTACACAAAAGGCCTCGACCGGCCCCAGCAGGATTGCCGCGGTGCAGATAATCACATCGTTTAGATATAGATGCCCACCCGGCACCGGCACGCCGAAAGAGCTCATTGCCACATTGATCGCCAAAAACAGCGCGCTCAGGCAGATGCGCAGCGTCATCGTTTTGGTCTTTTCTCTGTTTTCCATAGGGATTCTCCTTTACAAACTGCATTTTTCTTAGTATACTTCCTTACTGATGCTATGGAAATCACCAGATTAAGGAGTTTTTATATAGCCAGATGTATTCGTCCCCCAAAGAATTTGCCTATCTCTTGCTCTATCACCGCCTACGCGACGCCATCCGGCAGGGTGCTTATCCCTACGGTTCGCGCCTCCCCGCTAAGCGCGCGCTCGCCGAACAATCCGGTGTGAGCGTCATCACGGTGGAACACGCCTATGCCATCCTCTGCGAAGAGGGCTATGTTGAAGCACGCCCCCGCAGCGGCTATTTCGTACTCTACCGGCCGGAGGAATACTGGCAGGCCGCCCCAGCAGAGGAGGAACTCTCGCCTCTCCCCGCTCCGCGCCCCCTTTTGCAGGACGCCTTTCCCTTTTCAGTGCTCGCCAAGGCCATGCGCCGCGTGCTGTCCACCATGGGCGAACAGCTCCTGCAAAAATCGCCCAACTGGGGCTGCCCCGTCCTGCGCAGCGCCATCGCCGCCTACCTGGCGCGCAGCCGCAGTATTTTTGTGCGCGCCGCACAGATTGTCATCGGTTCCGGGGCGGAATATCTCTACAGCCTGATTGCACAGCTTTTGAGCCGCGAACGCATCTACGGGTTAGAGAGCCCCTCCTATGAAAAGATCCGCCGCGTCTATGAGGCATTAGGCGTCACATGCGACCCCCTCAAGCTGGGCGGCGACGGCATCCGCAGCACAGAGCTCGCCCGCACGCATGCCAGCGTGCTACATGTCACCCCGTTTTGCAGCTTCCCGAGCGGCGTTACCGCCTCGGCTTCCAAACGCTGGCAATACCTGCACTGGGCCGAGGCGCGGGAGGGCTTCCTCATTGAGGACGATTTTTCCTCAGAATTTTCCCTCTCCTCCAAGTCCGAGGACACGCTCTTTTCGCTGGCACAGCAGCAGCGCGTGATCTACCTCAACACCTTTTCCAAGACCATCGCCCCCTCACTGCGCATTGGGTATATGGTGCTCCCGGAAAACCTGCTCCTGCCGTTCCAGCAGCGGCTCGGTTTCTATTCCTGCACCGTGCCGACCTTCGAGCAATATGTCTTGGCCGATCTGCTCAACAGCGGGGATTTTGAGCGCCACATCAACCGGATTCGCCGCAAAAAGCGGCAGCAGAAGGAAGAATGATCCTCTCTTCTCGGTGCGGGAAGGCTACTTGGCAGCGAGGCAGTTCGGTCGCCCACGACGATTGTACCGACTCAAATCATATCAGCGCGGGCTACTTTGGATATTTGCTTTATCGCCTCATCGCGCGATCTCACAAGTGCCTAGCCAGCACATCACGCTTTCCTCCAAGTGCTTGCTTAGCTTACGCACTGTCGTACAACCCCTGCATTGATCGATGCACGAACACGAAGGCGCTTAATTTCTATCACCCATCCGCCACACCTTTTCCCGTGCGCCTTCTTTCCCCTTTCTGAGTAGTCGTATCCGCATAGCCTGTACAAGTTTTTTGCGCAACAAAAAAACTGCACAAATTGTGCAGTTTTCGTTGGAGCGGAAGACGAGATTCGAACTCGCGACATTCGCCTTGGCAAGGCGACGCTCTACCACTGAGCCACTCCCGCATATCATTGCAAAAAGAAAAATGGCGACCCGGATGGGGCTCGAACCCACGACCTCCAGCGTGACAGGCTGGCGTACTAACCAACTGTACTACCGGGCCAACAAAATTCTTTTGGAGGCGCCACCCAGAATCGAACTGGGGGTAAAGGCTTTGCAGGCCTCTGCCTTACCTCTTGGCTATGGCGCCAATTTTTGGAGCGGAAGACGAGATTCGAACTCGCGACATTCGCCTTGGCAAGGCGACGCTCTACCACTGAGCCACTCCCGCATATCATTGCAAAAAGAAAAATGGCGACCCGGATGGGGCTCGAACCCACGACCTCCAGCGTGACAGGCTGGCGTACTAACCAACTGTACTACCGGGCCACTGTTTTCTTAGCGCAGTATTTATTCTACATGAGACAATGGGAAAAGTCAATAGCTTTTTTCCGACTTTTTCAAGATCGCCCACCCGTGCATCCGCCGCGCCCCTCTCCCTTCTTTTCTATGCCGCCCCGCCCGCAAAGATGCCGCGGCGGCACATATTTTTTTGACATTCCCCCCGGCTTATGTTACGCTATCTTGCAAAGAATCTTTGCAGCAAGGAGAATGCTATGTCCAATTATCATGTCGATACTTTGTGCCTCCAGGCCGGCTATACCCCCCAAAACGGGCAGTCCCGCCTGATGCCGATCATCCAAAGCACTACCTATAAATATGATTCCAGCGAGCAGATGGGCCGCCTGTTCGACCTCGAGGAATCCGGGTATTTCTATACCCGCCTTGCAAACCCGACTTCGGATATGGCCGCCGCCCGCATCGCTGCCTTGGAGGGCGGCATCGGCGCAATGCTTACCTCTTCGGGACAAGCTGCCAACTTCTTCGCACTCTTCAACATCTGCGAGGCCGGCAGCCACATCGTCGCCGCCTCGGCCATCTATGGCGGCACGCTCAACCTGCTCTCCACTACGCTCAAAAAGATGGGGATCGAAGTGACCTTTGTGCACCCGGACGCACCGGCAGAAGAACTGGACGCCGCCTTCCAGGAAAACACCCGCGCCGTATTCGCCGAGAGCCTGTCCAACCCCTCGCTCGTCGTATTGGACATCGAAAAATTTGCGCAAGCCGCGCATAGTCACGGCGTTCCGCTCATCGTGGACAACACCTTCCCCACACCGGTCAACCTCCGGCCCTTTGAATTTGGGGCAGATATCGTCACGCATTCGACCACCAAGTACCTGGACGGCCATGGCTCTACCGTGGGCGGCGCCATCGTGGACAGCGGTAATTTCGATTGGGACGCACATGCCGATAAATTTCCTGGCCTCACGACGCCGGACGAATCCTATCACGGCATCGTCTATACGCAGAAATTCGGCAAGCTCGCCTATATCACCAAGGCAACCGCGCAGCTCATGCGCGACCTCGGCAGCATCCCCGCCCCGATGAACGCCTACCTGTTGAGCCTTGGCATCGAAACCCTTGCCCTGCGCATGGAGCGGCACTGCAGCAATGCGCTCAAGGTGGCGCAGTATCTGGAAAAACACCCGAAGGTCTCCTTTGTGCAATACCCTGGTCTGCCCTCCAGCCCCTACTATGCGTTGGCGCAGAAATACATGCCGCACGGGACCTGCGGCGTCATTTCCTTCGGCGTCAAGGGCGGACGCGCCGCGGCCAACAAGTTCTCCGACGCGCTGCGGCTGGCGGCGATTGTGACGCATGTGGCTGACAGCAAGACCTGCATCCTGCACCCGGCCAGCACGACGCACCGGCAACTTACAGAGGAGCAGCTTATGGAGGCTGGCATCCCGGGCGATATGCTGCGGCTGTCCGTCGGCATCGAAAACCCGGAAGACATCCTGGCCGACATCGAGCAGGCATTGGAGAAGCTCGATTGAATGCCGTCCCTTGCCAAATAACCGTAAAAAAAGAACCCATATGTTTATGGGTTCTTTTTGATTGCCCGTCTTTCGCCAAGGGATCGCCGCGCTGCCTACTTCACCCGCGGCGCCTCCGCGCGCGGCAGCACCTCCGTCACACAGAGCCGTTCCCCCTCCACGCGAAAGCGGATATCAAACGCGCCATAGGCCAGCCCATAGACCTCCGCCTTTTCCCGCTGATACGCCGGGCGCGGGTCCTCCGCCAACAGCTCCTCTAGCGCCGCCAGGCTCTGCTGCGGGATCCTCTCACGCAGCTCTGCCGGAAAATCGACCGTCAGGCGATAACCCTGCACTGCGCCCGCAAAGCCGCTTTGCGCCTCGGGGTGGCTGTCCGTATAAGGGAGGTATGGCTTGATATCATAGACCGGCGTGCCGTTCATGAGATCTGCGCCCTGCACCAGCAGCACCTGCCCCTTGCCCGAAACCGGGCGAATGCCCATGAGCCGCACCGAGGACAGGCCAATCGGGTTCGGCCGGTGGGGAGAACGCGTCGCAAACACGCCCATGCGCGTATTCCCACCCAAGCGAGGCGGCTTGACCATCGGCGACCAGGGGCGCGCGGGATTCGCATGAAACCCCCATAGCAGCCAGAGATGGCTATAGCCCTCCAACCCGCGCAGGGCGTTCGCGTCGCGATATTCCGGAACAAACACGATGCGCGAAATCTGCTCCACCAGCCCGCTCTGTCGGGGAATACCGAACTTTTCCACATAGTCGTTTTCGATATGCGCGATGACGCGCAGCGTCCATGCCTCCTGCATGCACCGCCTCCTTTCTGCCCAAAAAAGGCGCAGTTTCCCGCGCCTTTTCCTGTCCTTTTAATCGGCCATCAGCAGCTCGATCGCCCGGTAATAAATCGCGGTCGCGCGCTCCAGACTCTCAAGATCCATAAACTCGTCGCAGTCGTGGATATGCGTATCCTCGCCCGGGAAGGCCGGGCCAAACGCCGCGCAGTTTTCCGCCGCCTTGGCATAGGTGCCGCCGCCGATCGCCTGCGGCTCGCCGCCCTCCGGCGCTTCCTCGCGATATGCCGCGTCCAGTGCCCGGATCAGCTTGCTCTGCCGATCGAGGATGAGTGCCCGCCCCGCGTGGTATTCCAGCGACGCGCCATACGGCTCAGCCTCTGTACGCACGGTCTCTGCCAGCTTGTCCGCCTCCACCTCGTGCGGGATGCGCAGGTCCAGCGTCAATTCCCACGCACCGTCTTGGAACTTGGCGATGCCCAGATTCATCGTCAACGCGCCCAACTGCCCCTCAGCTGCAATGCCGAGCTGCCCGCCCGCCGTGTCGCTCAGCTTTTCCACAATAAGCGCGCAAAGCGGATTCGGCGTCACCTGCTGCAAATAGGCCGCCATCGCCGCCACCGCGTTCACGCCCAGCTGCGGTGTGCTCGCATGTGCGGCCTGCCCAAAGACGGAAAGCGTGCAGTTTCCTCCCTTCGTCGCCCATTGGCCGCGGATGTTCGGGTGCGCCGCCTGGAAGGCCGCCCAGCTCTCAGCATACTGCGCCGGTTCCCCGCGCAGCATCGCCGTGCACTGCTGTGCCACAACATTGGCCACCGTCCCGCCGTTTAGAGAGAGCAGCGCGCCTTCCTCCTGCCGCCCGTGCAGGACAATGCCACAGGTGCCCTTTTCCCCATAGATAACCGGAAATTCTGCGTCCGGCGTGAAGCCCAGCCGGCAGGCCGGCATCTTGGTGAAGTAGTACCGAACGCAGCTGCTCCCGCGTTCCTCATTGCAGCCAAAGATCACGCGAATCTTCTTCGTCTGCTCTGGATGCAGCGCATGGTAGAGCTTCGCCGCATGATACGCCGCCAAAAGCGGCCCCTTGTCGTCCGAGGTGCCCCGGCCGTACAATTTCCCGCCCCGAATCTCCGGCGCAAAGGGCGGAGATTGCCAATTTTCCGGTTGCACCGGCACGACATCCAGGTGCCCCAGGATGCAGATGCCTTCCTCGCCGGAACCGACCTCGATATCGCCTGCATAGCCGTCCACATCGTGCGTCACAAAGCCGTCCGCGCGCCCCAATGCGAGCATCGCGTCCAATGCCCGGCGGCACCCTGCGCCAAATGGACTGCCCGGCTGTACCGTCGCCTCGTCATATACCGAATCGATGCTGCAAAGCGCCTGAATATCCGCGATTAACTGCGGCTGAAGCGCCTTTACCTTCTGCTTGTATTCCATACCATCATTCCTCTTTCCTTGAAGATTTCCTTTGAAATGTGCCGGACGCACCTTCGCTCCAGGCAAAGCGCGCCCGGCCCATACAATTTACTTTTCGACCCAGACGCCCGCCTGATAGGCCGGCAGGCGAATGCCCGCCGCCGCGAGCGCCGCCTTCGCCCGTTCGTCCACCGCACGTTCTGCGGCCCATTGCTTGAGCGGTGGCACCTTGAACATGAATTTCAAGGTCGTCTTAAATGGCTGCATATTCCCCACGCCGAGGTAGGCAGCCTCGCCGTTCTCGATGGCGTTTTCTTCGAGCCAGTTCTGAATCTCCTGCAGGATCACCGCGCCGGCCAGGTTCGGGTCCTGATCGCCCGCAATATCGTAATCCAAAAAGAGCGTATAGCGGTCGCGCGTGAAGTTGATAACCACCTCGACCTTTCCGTGCGGAATTGTTGCAATCTCTCCATGCGTCAGACGCAGCGAGGTGCTCCGCAGCGAAATGGCCGTCACCGTCCCTTCTAGAGACAGGGTAGGCAGCTCGATATAATCTCCGACGGCATATTCATCGTCAAAGAGGATGAACAAGCCACCCAACAGATCCTTCAAAAAAGACTGCGCACCCAGTCCCAGCGCGATACCGCCGATCCCCGCCGTCGCGAGCAGCGACCCGACCGTCCCGCCGAGGCCCAGAACATCCAGTACCATGATGAGCATCACAAAATCGATGAGATAGCGCACCAAGCTCTGTGTCAGCGTGATCACGGTGTTATATTTCTTTTGCGAAAGCGTCCCCTGCTTACGCGAAGCACGGCGTTGCAGACCCTTTTTGGCCAACGCACAGCAGATGCGGATTAGCAGCTTGCCCAATAGAAAGATCAGAGCGATCTTTCCGAGCGCAATCAGATAGGCATCCATCTTCTCCCATAGGTGCGTTCCAATGCCCGATAGTTTTTCCCACATGGCTTTTCTCCGTCAACGATCCTTCCAGACGCGTCCGATATAGTCCGCCGGCACGACCTTTGCGTAGTAATCCTGTGCCGCAATCGCTGCCGAAACGGTGAAGCGGTTCTTCACATGCAGCAGACACTCTGCGAAGTATTCCTCATCCACCGGTTCCTCTGTCAGAGGATAGACCTCCTCCTTGCTGCTGTTGTACACCAGCCTGTCGGTCACAAAACTCTGGTTCGAAAGAATCGCCATCCCCGCACTGTCTGACAGGATGTCCTGCCCGCACAGTAGGCGGGAATCGTATTCAAACCCGAACAGATTTAGCAGCGTCGGCAGCACATCCACCGAGCAGCAGGGCTTTGTCACCGTCACCGGTTCCTGCATACTCCCGCTCCACAGGATGAGGCGGCTCTTATAGCGCTCCATGCCGCCATATTCCAGATCTCCACCGCAGAACTCCGCATATTCCCGGTCGGACAGGCCATAGGGGTAGTGGTCTGCCGCAAGGACGATCACCGTCTTTTCAGAAAGGCCCTTGGCCTCTAGCGTATCCAGAAGATATTCCAGCGCGTACTCCAGCTCCATGTTGCAGGCTAGATAGGCCTGCGCCGCATCGGAATATCCTGACAGCTTTGCATAGGATTTCACGACCTGCTTGTTCTTTTCCGCCATGGAATTCACACCGGTAAATTTGTAATTATGATGTCCGCTCACGCTCATATAGTACGCGTGAAAGCGCGACTCATCAATGTATTCATCGATCGTATACTTGACGGTCAGCAGGTCGGACTCCGGCCAGCCACTCAGCCCGCCAATCTCGTTCCTGCCCTTGAAATCCACATAGCCGATATTGGGGTGCGTCAGGTTGCGGGAATAGTATTCCGCCGTGTGGCCGTGATACCCCTTGGAATCCACCCCTGCGCCGCGCATCACGCAGCCCATACAGAACGGTAGGCAGTGGTCCTTGGAAGCCAGGAACGTGCTGTTCGCCTTAGTGCGGCTCGTGTCTGGGAACAATCCCGTGAGGTAGGCATATTCCCCGTTCGTTGTGTTGGAGGGGAAGGTGCTCCAGTAATTTTCAAACACAAAACCCTCGTGCGTCAGCTTCCAAAGCGCCGGAGTCAGCTGTTCATCCACAATTGCTGCCGGAGAAAATGCCTCCGCACAAATCATGATTAAGTTATACCCCTCAAACATGCCGGAATAGGCATTCTTACGCGTTCCTGGCTGTGCAGCAAAGTAAGCGTGCAGCGTGCGCAGGTTTTCCTCTGCCTTTGCGTCCGCCAGCGCCCCGAAATCGATGTCCAGCCAGTTTTTTTCCTGCGAAGCGTCTTGCCCACCCGCTCCTTCCAGCTTATCGAGCGGGGTCACTTCATCGAGCTTCAGTGTTTCCTCCTCCCCAAACAGCACGAATTGCAGGTCGCCCTTGACCGTCGGGGTCAGCCCCAGCTTTTCGATGCTCAGGTCCAGCACCCAGGTATCGCGGTAGAGGTCATACGGCGAATGAGTCCCCCGCCCGCCGAGCGGGAGTAGCACGAACGCCACCACGACATAGGATAGCACCGCTGTCACCAACAGTCCTCCCTGATGCAGCCAGCCACCGTGCCGCTTTCTGTTGAGCCGCAGTTGCATTCGCCGCACGGCCATCGCCATGAACGCAAACGGCAGCATCAGGATGAGCAGCCGCGGGAGCGATTCCCAGATTGCGATCAGCGTTTCCGTCAAAAAATTGGCCAACATGTCGCCACCCAGGCCGATCTGCGAGATCGCATAGAACGAAAAGAACACATGGTGGTACACTACCTGCGACCCATAAACGAGAAAGCCCAGCGCCGTGAAGCCCCAATAGAGCGCCCGCCGCGTGCGCGGTCCGAAGAAATCCGTGACCCACGCTAAAAACAGGCCGAGTGGGATTGCGAAGAGTACCGGATACAGGATCTTGAGGTCGCCGAACAGCATCACATGAAACGCCGCCTCAAAATACATCAGCATTCCGATATAATAAAAACAGGAAAAATGCCCTGCGATCAAGTTTTTCACTCGTTCCATCGATCCCTTTTCCTCCAGATAAAATCTATATAGGATATTATAGCCTTTTTCGCCCCATCTGAAAACACCCATTCCATAAATTCTGTGCCGCCTTATGCTACAGTTTTGCCGCAGCCATTCCTATTTTCAACATAGTTCAATTTTTCTATCCTTCCAACAAAAGACGCCGCGTTCCAAGGAACACGGCGTCTTTTTGCTCTTCTGTTTTATTTCTGAATGTCTGAATCGTCAAAGATGTCGCCACATTCCGGGCAGAATTTCGGCAGATGATGCGGGTCCTCCGGCTGCCAGCCGCACTTATTGCAGCGGTATACCGGCGCTGCTGCAGGCCGCGGCTTGCCGCATTCCGCACAGAACTTGCCAGTATTGACCGCGCCGCAGCTGCAAGTCCAGCTGCTCTGCTCCGGCCGGGGGGCGCCACATTCCGCACAGAACCTGCCGGTGTTGACTGCGCCGCAGGAACAGGTCCATCCGTTTTGCGGAGCCGCCGGGGTTGCCGGGACTTGCGGCGCCTGTTGGGTCTGCTGCACCTGCCCCATCTGGAAGAGCTGCTGTGCATTGAAGCCGCCATTCTGCTGCGCCATGCCCATCCCCATGAAGCCCATCATTGCACCGTTGGGATTGGCCGCCGCTGCGCGCATCGCATCGCTCTGCGCGCCGACCAAGGTCGCCGCTGCCATGTTCGGGTTGCGCATCACGGCGTTCTTTTGCAGTTCCTTGATCATCTGCTCATCTTCCTTCGGCGCCGTGACAGAGTTCACGCCAAAGGAGGCAACGCAGAGCCCACGCAACTCGCCCCACTTTTTAGAAAGCACTTCATTGAGCGCGTCCGCAATCTCCTGCGTGTGGCCAGGCAGAGCACTATAGCGGATGCCCATCTCCGAGATCTTGGCAAACGCCGGCTGCAGGGCCGTCATCAGCTCGCTCTTTAGCATGCTGTCGATCTGACTGCGGTCATACGCCTCCTCGACATTGCCACACACATTCGTGTAGAACAGCATGGGGTCTTGGATCTTATAGGAATACTCGCCGTTGCAACGGATGGCGATGTCCACATCCAGACCGATGTTCTTGTCGACTACACGGAAGGGAACGGGATTGGGCGTGCCATATTTGTTACCGACAATCTCCTTGGTGTTGAAGTAATACACGCGCTGATCCTTGGCCGCATCTCCACCAAAGGTGAATCGCTTGCCGATCAGCTTAAAGGTATTGAGAATCCCTTTACCGAGGCCTCCGTAGAAGATGCTCGGCTCCGTCGAAGTATCGTAGACAAATTCACCCGGCTCTGCGCAGAGCTCCACGACCTTGCCTTGTTCGACGATCATCATGCACTGTCCTTCGTTAACGGCGACAATCGACCCGTTAGAAATGATGTTTTCCTCGCCCCGTGTGTTGGAACTGCGGCGGCTCACCCGCTTTTGTCCCTTCACCACTAGAGTGTTGACGTCCAGCGCTTCGCTGTAGAAATAATCACGCCACTGATCGGCCAGCGCGCCTGCTGCCGCCCCAATGCCTGCTCTTAACAATCCCATAACCTACCTCCTATCGCAATCCCGGCCATGCGGGATCTTTGTGAAGTCTCTTTCTTTACTTTACCATAGAATGGCTCGTTTGCCAACCGGCTTAGAAGCTCCCACCTCCGCCGCCGTGCGATGAACCGCTGCTACTCGTATGCGTACTGCTCCCGCCTCCGCCGCCGCCACTGCTACCGGAATTGTTATCACGCTCGATCCGCCGGCTCGTCGTGTGGCTGTACAAGTAGATGTCCGCGCTGTTCGTCAGCGCAAAGCTGCCCGGGCGGATATAATCCTGTGCCTGATTCTTGGGGCGCGCCGTCTTCATCCGCCGCCGCATGCCACCAACGATCAAGAAAGCGATGAGCGCCGCCACCGCTTCCGCGATGAGCACCGCCGTCCAGTTGATGTGTCGCCACCAGCGCGTCAAATCACCTTTAAAGCCCGCTTCGCGCAACGCCGGACCGGCGCTGCCGTTATAGTAATCGTACAGCTCTTCATCCACTTCCATGAGGAAATTGTCAAACGCCTTTTGGTAATCCTTCGATTTTAACCCAGCGGCGACGACCTTGCCAATCCGTTGGATATCCGCATCGCTAAAAGCATGGATGGCGTTCCCAGCAGTGGAAATCCACCAATTGCGTCCGCCCATATCCACAAGCAGCAGCAACCCATCCGTCGCATAGCCGTTGTAATCATAGTAGTCGTCGGCATAGGCCATAGCCGACTTGCTCTCTGTGCCGTTTACCGTCAGGATGACCACGTCCTGTCCATAGGCCGCGCGGAGCTTTTCGATCTTTGCCTGCAAGGCTTCCTTGGCAGTGCTATCCAGTAACCCCGCCTCATCAATCAAAAACACCGTCGCCGTGCCGGCTGGCGTGTGTGCATCGTCTCCCGCGTTTTTTGAGAAAGTGAACGACACGCTGTCATAGAACGCATCAAAGGCCCCGGTGTAATCGCTATCTGAAAGGTAAGCTGCAACCTCGTCGCCGATGGCATCAACCTGTTCATCCGAAAAGAGGTCGATGCAATCGCCCGCGGTGGAGATCCACCATTCGCGTTCACCCATATCGGTGAGCAGCAGGATGCCATCCTCCGCATAGCCGTGCTCGTCATAGTAATCATCGGCATAGGCCATAGCCGACTTGCCGCTGGTGCTTTCCGTCGTCAGGATGACGGCATCTTTGCCATATTTTTCGGCCAATGCTGCCAATTTCTGCTGCAATTCTGCCGTTTCGGCGTCGGTCAGAAGGTCTGCATCGTCCACAACATAACTCTTACCTGCCTGCGGTGCGATGACGACCGGCTCGCTAGCCTCCGGATCGGGTTCGTCTATGCCCACCGTCCCAGCGCTCTGCGCCGCCAGATCTTTTAAGAAATCTATGCCCCCCTCGTACAGCGGCGCTAAGCTTTCGCCTCCAGCATTCGAGAGGCGGTCGATCCCCGCCTGCAGCATTTCGGTGATTTTAGCTTCGTCCAGCAGTTCCTCTGCCCCTGCACCCGCATGCGCATAGATCTGGTCCTGCTCAATTGAAAGCAGCGTTGCCACATACGGTTTTCCCGCCTGCGACAGCTGCACATAGGCGGGCTGCGCCGTAAAATAGGCATCCTCACCGCCGGGCTCTACCGAGGTTTCCGTAAAAATGCTGAATAGGATGCCCGTGTCAGCATAAAGCTGCTGCATTTCCGTCTGTAGGAACTGTACATCCGCTGCCTCGAAGCATTGTGCGTTGTCCTGCACCACATACGGTTCCCCTTCTGCTCGGACGCCCCAAAGCGGCAGGAAGCAGAGCAGCACCGCCAACATTCCTGCAAATAATTTCCGTCTCATCCTTTCCTCCTTACAGCAAGGTAGCAATCAAGCCCAGAACCAGACCAATCCCGGCAAACAGGCCTCCTGCCCATGCCCAATATCGGCCCTTGGAAACGGGAAGTTCTCCCACGAATTTTCCGGTTTGTCCGTTCATGGCGAACATGTAATTCTTGCCCTGATATACCGTGTTCACGACCCAGACGGGCAGCAGTGCATAGCGCACCTTGCCATTTTGGAACTGCACTGCCGTGTTATGTGGGATGACGCTTGCATACCCCGCCGTCGTGGACAGGAATGCCGACCGCGTACTGTTTTCAATGCGTTCATTGGCCCGCGGCTCGCTGGCCTTGGCGTCCACATCGTATTTGTCTGCGAGATATCCCGAAAGGTACGCCGCGTTAAAGTCAATCGCTTCCTGATAATCATAGGGTTCGATTGCCTCCATATAGCTGTTATCCATCTTCTGCGACCCATCAACCGGCACGCGCTCAAAGCTCATGTCGCCCGACCGCAGCAGCCGGTAGTGATCCGTACGCGTATACTCGTAATCCCGGTCGCTCCAGGTAAAAACCTGCGTCGCGTCGTACTGCATGTTAGCATGGCTGTCACAGTCGAAGAGCCAAAACGGTACATATATACCGGTAATCTCCTTGATGCGGGTCTGTTCGCGGAAATCCTTGGGAAGCAGCTTTTTGCCGGCATAGAATTTTTCAAATTCCTTCTTTGCCCGCACCCCATCCACCTTAAAGGGGATAAGCAGATCCGGCCGGAACACGCCACGCAGTCGATCCTGCAAAATTGTGTTATTGCCGCAATATGGGCAGGCCGTAGCTGCCGTATTGGCGTCTGCAATAATCTCCCCGCCGCAAGAGGGGCAGGTATAGAGGTTCATGGTGCCTTCATCTTCCCACTCCTCGTGTCCGGCGCCATAGTCCTCCCAACCAAAGTTGCTTGTCGTGTTCTCCTCCTGCGAGGCCTCGGTGTACTGCTTTGCCGCTTCGATGTCAAAGCTGTTTCCGCAGGAAGCGCACTGCATATTTTGCGTCCCACTGGAAAACGCCAGCGGCGCGCCACAGCAGGGACATTTGTATTCGGTAACGCTCATGTTCTTCTCCTTTCTCATATATAGACAGTATACTGCACAAATCGATCGGTTTGCAACAAATTCCGCCAGGAAGTTTCCATATCCCCATTATTTTTCTGCCCATGTCCTATTTTTGAATTTTCCCGTGCTTTCCGCTATACCCCTGCGAAAAAAAGGCGAGATATCTCCTCAGAATCCGAATATGTTTACGGAACACACTTCAGCAAATAAAATGGTGCGGATGCTTAAGCATCCGCACCAGACCTCATTCTACTTATACCTCTTCGCCGGTTAGCCACTTCTTCGCGTCGTAGATATCCGGATATACATCGTACAGCCCTTCATAGATCTTTTCAAAAATGGGCTTCAAGCGGGCGTATTTCGCGACATTTTCCGGATTCGGCCGCGTCACCACCGCAATCTCCAAATACTTTTCCAGAGCCGCTGCCTCGTCCGGATAAATGCCCATCGCGATGCCGCCCAGGATCGCGCCGCCAATCGTCGCCGCCTCCTCCATATACTTAGGCGCACGAATCTCTACATTCATAATATCCGCAAAGATCTGCCGCGTGATCTCGCCCTTGCCGAGCCCACCGACGATGACCACGCTCTTCACATCCAGCCCCTGCGCACGCACGCCGTCCATGATGACACCGATGTTCAGCCCGATGCCCTCGATGACGCTGCGCAGAATATCCTCGCGCTTGGTCGTGAGCGAAATACCCACAAAACTGCCCTGCGCCTTGCCGTTGTTGCGCGGATCGCGCTCGCCCGCCAAGTACGGATGGAACATCACGCCATTGCTGCCGACCGGCGCTGAGGCAATCTCCCGGTTGATGATCGTATAGACATCCTCGCCCGTCCGCTCCGCCTCCTGCTGTTCCGCCTTGCATATCTGGTTCTTCAGCCAGCTGAAGGAAGTGCCGGAGGAAGCTGTGAGGCCGCCGATGCAACGTACCTTGTCGCCCTTTTGCACCAGCGCCAAAATGCCCGCCGAGGTGCCGCCGTTCATATAGGCGTCACCCGGGTGGATTAGCCCCGCGCCGATCATAGAGCATTCCGTGTCGCCGGAGCCGATGATGAGCTTGGTTCCTGCCGCCAGGCCACATTCCGCCGCGTACTTTTCCGGGATCTCGCCCACGATATCCGTCCGCTTATGGATCTTGGGCATCATGTCGCGCGTCACGCCGACATAACGCATGAGCTCCTCGCTCCAGTCGGTGTGATCCGGCGTCATCATCGTCGTGTTGCCGGCCGGCGCATATTCCGTCGCCGCATAACCCGTCATCTTATAAATGATATAGTCCTGCGCCGCCGGAAAGATTTTGGCTGTCTTTGCGAAGATCTCCGGTCTGTTCTTTTTCATCCAGTAGATCTTAGGGAGTGTCTCGTTCGCGCCGATCTTTCCATCCGAATTGCAGAGCAGCAATTCCCGCGGGATCATCGCCTCCAATTCCGCACATTCCTCCACCGCACGCACATCCTGCCAGATATAGGCGTTATTTAAGACATTGCCGTCGGCATCCACACACAGACAGTTCGGGTAGGTGCCGTCAAACGCCACGCAGAGGATGTCCCTCACATCGATATCCCTCGTGAGCTCCTTGGTGCTGCGGCAAAACGCCTTCCACCAATCCTGCGGATCCTGCTCTACCCCGCCGTTCGGCAGGGTATGCGAGGGATAGCCCGTCGTCCGCGTGCCGACGAATTTCCCGTCGGTCGTAAAAAGCGACGCCTTGTCGCCGCTCGTGCCAAAATCGTGCGCCAAAATGTACTTTGTGTTCATGCTCTTCTCTTCTCTTTTCTTATCTCTGCTGTTTTACGGCAGTTTGCCGTATATTTAGTATATCACAAAAATTTATTTCCCGCCAAATTCCGTGCGCTGCCCAGGTAAGCAAAAACCGGCCCCGCAGGACCGGTTTTCCTATTGCATATTACGGTTCTCCCTTTTCGGCGGCAAAGAGTTCACCATTACTCCGTTCATACTGTTCGATGCAATTGCGAATCAAAATCAGGATTTGACTGTTTGCCGAACGCCCTTCATAATCGGCCACAATGTGCAGTTTGTCCAGCATTTCCTCGTCAATGCGGATAGATAAATTCTTGATTGCCACCTTCTACCCCCGCCCTAGCTCGGCTCGATATATGGTCTATTATATAATCGCCCCATTAAAAAAGCTAATTTTTGGATGCAGAACGCAGTCAAAATATATCCAATTTTCTTACTTTTCGCGTGAATTGTGGGAAAATAGGAAGGGTTTTATCTATCTCCCACAGAAAAGAGGCATTATACAAAATCGAACAGAACAACGAACGAGAAGCACCCGTCGAGTATCAAAAAATGTATTACACGCTGATGGCGGCGATCTCGGAGGCCATGGAGCTCCTCACCCGCGCGCAGCAGCAATGCGAGGAATGGTATATAAATGCCAACACAGAGGGGCAGCCTCCCACCCGCTAGAAAAAGGAGCGGCGGAAAATTCCGCCGCCCCCCATGCATCCATGCAATTACTTACTCGATAAACATCGCATCACCGAAGCTAAAGAAGCGGTACTTTTTCTCCACCGCTTCCCGATACAGCTCCAGCACCTTTTCCCGCCCCACGAGCGACGCCACCAACATGATAAGTGTGCTTTCCGGCAGGTGGAAATTCGTGATGAGCGCGTCCACGCATTTCATCGTATATCCCGGATAGATGAAAATATCCGTTTCGCCGCTCTTTGCCTCCACCGTGCCGTCCGGCCGCGCCACGCTTTCCAGGGTGCGCACCGAGGTCGTCCCGACCGCGATGATGCGGCCGCCCGCCGCACGCACGGCGTTGATTCGCTGCGCCGATTCCGGCGACACACTGTAATACTCACTGTGCATCTTGTGTGCGGTCACTTCTTCCACCTTGACCGGACGGAAGGTTCCAAGTCCTACATGCAAAAGCACCGGGATGATTTCCACCCCCTTGGCGCGGATCTTGTCCAGCAAATCCTCCGTGAAATGAAAGCCCGCCGTGGGAGCCGCCGCCGAACCGTTCACCTTGGCATAGACGGTCTGATACCGTTCCTTGTCCGGATCCTCCTGATGGATATACGGCGGGAGCGGCGCTTTGCCATAGGCCTCCACAAAGTTTTCAAACACACCGTCATAGAAGAAGCGCAGTATGGCGATGCCGTCCTCTTCCTTTTGCAGCACCTTGCAGGAAAAATCCGGCCCGAATTCGATGTGCGTACCCTCATGCAAGCGCTTAGCCGGGCGCACCAACGCTTCCCAATCGTTCGCGTTCCGCCGCTTTAGGAGCAGACATTCGATCTGCGCGCCGCTTTCCACCTTTCGCCCCTTGAGGCGCACGGGCAATACGCGCGTCTGATTGATGACCAGGGCGTCCCCAGGGCGCAGGTAGTCCACAATGTCGCGGAAAATGCGGTGGGACACCTCCCCCGTCGCGCGGTCATATACCAGTAATCGCGAGGAATCCCGCGGTTCCGCGGGCACCTGCGCAATCAATTTCTCCGGCAGATCATAATAAAAATCACTTGTCTTCATCGTATTGTTTGCCTTCCTCAGTTTCCTCGAAAAATTTGAGCTGCTGTGCCGCCTCCTCGCTCTGCGCATAGGGGAAGCCCAAATGCCGATAGGCCGCCTCCGTCGCGATGCGTCCGCGCGGCGTGCGCATCAAAAACCCGTTCTGCATCAGATACGGTTCGTATACATCCTCGATCGTCGCGGCCTCCTCGCCGGTCGCCGCAGCCAGCGTATCCAGCCCTACCGGGCCGCCCTTGAAGATTCGGATCATCGCCGAGAGGACATTCCGGTCCACGCCGTCCAGCCCCAGGGCGTCGACCTCCAACATGCGCAGCGCGTCGTCCGCTACCTGCCGCGTGATGACGCCGTCGGCCTGTACCTCTGCATAGTCGCGCACACGCCGCAGCAAACGGTTGGCGATCCGGGGCGTGCCCCGCGAACGCCGGGCGATCTCCCGCGCGCCTGAGGGATCGATCGAAATACCCAGGATGGATGCGGAACGATTGACAATGATCTCCAGATCCTCCGGCCGGTAGATCTCCAACCGGTTGATGATACCAAAGCGGTCGCGCAGCGGGTTGGTGAGCATGCCCGCCCGCGTCGTCGCCCCGATGAGCGTGAATTTCGGGAGATCTACCCGCAGCGAACGCGCGCTCGGCCCCTTGCCGATGATGATGTCCAACGCGTAATCCTCCATCGCCGGGTACAGCACTTCCTCCACGCTGGCGTTCAGGCGGTGGATCTCGTCGATGAACAGGACATCGCCCTCGTTCAGGTTGGTGAGCAGCGCCGCCAGGTCACCCGGGTGTCCAATGGCCGGGCCGGAGGTGATGCGGATATTCACGCCCATCTCGTTGGCGATGATGTGCGAAAGCGTCGTCTTGCCAAGCCCCGGCGGCC
>CAOKKG010000016.1 GCA_948468985.1 uncultured Eubacteriales bacterium
ATTTGCGCGCGCCGTTGCCGATGGAGCGGCGCGTGAGATCCTCAATATTGCCAAAATCGCCATATTTTGCAATCGTCTTGGAGATCGCCGCCGCGATGTCCGGGATAGTGTCCGCGAGCGTCCCATCCAGATCGAATATGACCAATTTGATATGCTTTGTCATAAAAATTACCCTCTTTTGCGTTTTCTCTACAATCTGTTTTATTATACTACATCCTTTGCCCATCTTCCAATAGCAAAACGCAAATTCACAGAGTTTTTACCCCTAGCCTTCCCGCCCAGGCAGGAAAAATGAAGCATCGCCTGCGGCAGGCTGCAAAAAGGCCATCCAAAAAGGCGCCGTGCCAATGCACAGCGCCCCTGATTGCCTAAAGAACCAAACGGGAGAAGGCCCTCCTCCAAAAATCAGATCGTCCCGCGCACGGTCAGGGTGGTGACGCCCGGGCTCACGCTCCACAGGCCGGTCGCCGCGTCCTGCGTATAGGTGGCCGCCGGGACGGTGATCGCGCCCGCCGTCGTCACGAATTCGCCCGTTGCGGCGTTATAGGTGTAGTTGCCCTCCTGCGGCCAGGCCGTGCCGTTCAGGCTGACCGCAATCGGCGCTTCGAGCGCCGGGTTAAAGGTGTCGCGCAGCACGAGGGCGTCCGCCGCGTCCACTGCCATTGCCCCGGTGTTCTGAATCGTGAAGGTATAGGTGATCTCCCCATTTTCAACCACGGTCGCGGGGCTCAGCGCCTTCTGGATGCTGAGGACGGCGGCCGGATCAGCGGCCACCGTCTCCGCCGCCGTCACCGGGTTGGCGAGCCCGTCGCCCGTGATCTCCAGGCTGTTTGTAACTTCGGCCTCCGTGCCCAGCGGCGCATAGCCGTTGGCGCGCACACGGTAGACGAGCACGGCTTCCGACCCCGCCGGCACGCGGACGCCCGTGATGACCATCGGCGGGCCCGCCTCGGCGGTCAGAGAAGCCTGCGGCCGTCCGGACACATAGTAGAGCACCGGGTCGCCCGTATAGGCAAGCGGCGTGACCTCGCCGCCTCCGCCCGCATATGTCCCGAGGTTGTCGCGGATTGTGAGGCCGGTAAGGTCGGTCGCGCCCGCGTTTTGCAAGCTCACCACATAGGTCAGGATTTCGCCCGGGCGATACAGCCCCGAGGTCGCCTGCTTTTGTGCCGTCAAGACCTGCGTGATCTCGCCGGTCACGAGGTTGGAATTGGTCGTGATGCCGCGATAGGTCATCGTCGCCTGATTGGTAAATTGCGCCATATCGATCTTCTCGCTTTCTATTCGGAAATTTCTGCATCTCTGCCCTATATCCTATTCCCCGGCGGCGCAATGGGTGCGGCGCGTCAGATCGCCATACCGCACCCGAGGCGACTCCCCGTCCGGGCGGGTATCGGGGCAGCGGCAAGAAAAATGCTCCCGATCGCTCGGGAGCACCAAAGGTTTTTCCGCCGGACGGAGTGGCGGGCGCATACGGCGCATGCCCAACTTTCCGTCATTTCAGAAAACGCTTTCTTTTTCATCATTAGTAGGTCGCAAAATCGCTCCAGAGTCCGTTCAACGCGCCGTTCACGACGCCGACCACCGCGCAGATGGCGGCAATCAGGAGGATCACACTCAGCGCCAGACCGATGGAGCCGGTGATAATGCCGGCCGTGGCCATACCGCCCTGCTGCTTCTTCTTGCCCAGGATGCCAAAGACCAGGCCCAGGATGCCGCAGACGATGCCGATGAGCGGCGACCAGAAGAACACGAGCGAGCAGATGCCGAGCACCAGACCAGCAATTGCCATGCCGCGGCTCTGCTTCGGCGCAGACGGCGGGAACGCGCCCGGCACACCGGGCTGCGGCGCATACGGCGGCTGCGGCGGCACGGGAGCATTGGCATATACCGGCGGCTGCGGCGCAGAAGGCTGCACATTCGCCTGCGGCGGAGCGGGCGGGCAGCCAAAGACCTGCGTCTGCACCGGCTGCGGCGCGTCCATGGGCTGCGGGCCCATCGGCGGCTGCGGGCCGAAGTTGGGCTGCCGGGACAGCTCCGGTTCTGCCTGCGGCGCAGGCTGCGGCTGTGCTTCCGGCTGCGGGGCAGTTACCTGTTCGTCCTGTCCCTGGGGGAATTGATTGTTTTCCATAGGAATTCCTTTCTCGGGGGAAACCCCGGTTCGGCAATGGATGCCGGTATAGACTTAGTTGCGCAGGCTGTGCAGCGGCGCCGGAATGCGCCCGCCGCGCGCCACAAAGGCCTCGCTCGAATATTCGTGTACCGGGATAATGGGCGCCGCGCCGAGCAGGCCGCCAAACACGGCTTCTTCGCCCACGCCCTTTCCCACGACGGGGATCAGGCGGCAGGCGGTCGTCTTGTTGTTGATCATGCCAATCGCAGCCTCGTCCGCGATGATGGCCGAGATGGTGGACGCCGGGGTGTCGCCGGGGATGGCGATCATGTCCAGCCCGACCGAACACACGCAAGTCATCGCCTCGAGCTTGTCGAGGCAGAGCGCGCCCGCCTGTGCGGCGGCGATCATACCCTCGTCCTCGCTCACCGGGATGAACGCGCCGGACAGCCCGCCGACATGGCTGGAGGCCATGACGCCGCCCTTTTTGACCGCGTCGTTTAGAAGCGCCAGCGCCGCCGTCGTGCCGTGCGTGCCGCAGACCTCAAGGCCCATTTCCTCCAAAATGCGGGCGACGCTGTCCCCCACCGCCGGGGTGGGCGCAAGCGACAGGTCGACGACGCCGAACGGCACGCCCAGCCGGCGCGCTGCCTCCTGCGCGACGAGCTGCCCCATGCGCGTGATGCGGAAGGCGGTCTTTTTGATGGTCTCGGCCACCTCGTCAAACGGCTTACCCTTAGCCGCCTGCAAGGCGTGGTACACGACGCCCGGGCCGGACACGCCGACATTGATGACACATTCCGCCTCGCCCGTGCCGTGGAATGCCCCGGCCATAAAGGGGTTATCCTCTACCGCATTGGCAAAGACGGTGAGCTTGGCGCAGCCGATGCTGTCCGCATCCGCCGTCGCCTGGGCAATCTCCTTGATCCGCTGTCCCATGAGTGCCACAGCATCCATATTGATGCCGGCACGAGTGGTCGCGACATTGATGCTGGAACAGATGTGCTGCGTCTTTGCAAGCGCGGACGGCAGCGAGTCGATGAGCCGGCGGTCGGAGGGGGTCATCCCCTTGTGCACAAGTGCCGAAAACCCGCCGATGAAGTCGACCTGCAGTTCCCCGGCTGCGCGCTCGAGCGCCACGGCGAGAGGCGTATAGTCCTCTGCCTGGCAGGCCGCCGCGACCAGTGCAATCGGCGTCACGGAAATGCGCTTGTTGACAATCGGGATGCCGAATTCACTTTGGATGTCCCGCCCGGTCTGCACGAGGTGTTTTGCAAGGCGGGTGATCTTTTGATATATCTTTTCCGCGCAGGCGTGGATATCCGGGTCTGCACAATCGAGCAGCGAAATGCCCATCGTGATCGTGCGGATGTCGAGATGCTGCTGATCCAGCATCTCTATCGTTTGCAGAATTTCGTTGGTACTCAGCATAGGCTCACCTCAGATTCGGTGCATCGCTTCGAAGATGTCCTCGCGTTGGATGCGGATGGAGAGGGCCTTTTCCCTGCCCCAAGCGTCCAAAATGCCGCCGAGTTCCTCAAAGGAGGCCCGACAGGCCGCGGTGTCGACCATCATGATCATCGTGAAATAGTCCTGCATGATCGTCTGGCTGATATCCAGCACATTGACGCCTTGCGCCGCAAGCAGCGTGCACACGCCGGCGATGATGCCCACCTGGTCCTTTCCGATCACTGTCACAATTGCTTTCATTTATCAAACTCCTCACTGCCCGAGGGCAACAATATACACAAGAATTACATTTCCCGCCTGCATTATACCATCTTTCCCTGGGCTCGGCAACAGGCAAATGTCCGCACACAGTGCTTTTCGGCTTGTCCTTTCGGCACTTTTCCGTTATAATAGAATTTCAAGCCAAATTCGAAGCAATACGCCGGGCCGCCCCGGCAGGAGGATACTTGTCTTATGAAAATTTCCAAGAAAGACGCGCTGTTGTGGTTCCGCTTTTTCGCCATGCTGCCCGAGGAGGAGGAGCTTCTGCCCCGGCAGCAGGAGATCCTGTACGCGACCTTTGCGCAGATCGAGGCCGCCGTGGAGCACCGTGACGCCCTGCTCGCGGCAGAGATCCCCGGCCGCCAGAGCCTATCGGACCGCACCTATTTCACAGGAGACCCGGCCAAATTCCCGAAGGGATGCCGCTCCTGCCTGCTCGGCACAGGGCTTTCCGCCATCCGCAAGACGAATAAATGCAACCTGAATTGCAAATTTTGCTACTACTACGGCCAAATTGACCGCATGCCGCCGGTGGGCGAGGGCATGTGGGAGATCGGCGGGACCAAGTTCTATGCGCGCGACCTCGACTTGCTGCTGTCCATCTATCCGAAGCCGTCCGGCATTTCCTATGTATACCTGGAGCCGTTCATGGAGATCGAGGAATACTACCCCGTCATCCGCAAGTTCCACGAGGCGGGCATTTATCAGCACATGTACACCAACGGGACGCTTGCGACCGAGGAAAACCTGCGCGCACTGGGCGAGGCGGGGCTGGACGAGCTGCGGTTCGACCTCGCGGCCACACATTGCTCGGACAAGGTAATCGACGCCATGGCCACGGCCAAGCGGTTTATCCCCATGGTGGGCATCGAGACGCCCATGTCGCCCGAATTTGAACAGGAATTTTTGGCCAAGAAGGACAAGATCCTCCAAAGCGGCATCGACTTTATGAACTGCGCGGAGCTGCACCTGAACGAGAATAACCTGCCGAACTTTCTGGGTGAAAACCTCTACCTCGCGCGGCAGGGGTACCTGTCGCCCATCTGGAGCCACGAGGTCACGCTGCGCCTGCAAAAGCTGGCCGCGACCGAAGGGTGGGACATGGTGCTGCACGACTGCTGCAACCGCACCAAATTCGCGCGCGACCTCAACCTGCGCAGCAAGGATGGCAGCTTCTTCGGCACGAGCAACTATACCTGCGAATTCGAGCGCATCCCGTACGAGGCCTTCCTCCCCATTTTGGAGGACGACAGCTTCGCGTTTTTGGAGGAGGAGCCGCTCCCCAAGGGGTATCGCGCTGGGGACATCGTCCTTTGACGCCGCGCGCATAAACCGCAAAAACCGCAAAAAAATACAGCTGCCCGCGGGCAGCTGTATTTTTGCGTATTTTTGATGAACAATCGGCCTTATGCGCGCAGTTCCGCACCGAATTCCGCGCGGAGCGCCGACAAAATGCCGTCCATCCCCGCCGCGATCTGATCGTCGGAAAGCGTCCCTTCGGCGGAGCGGAAGCGCAGGGCAAAGGCCACGGACTTCTTGTCCGCCCCGAGCGCCGCCGAACGGTAGATGTCGAACAGTGCGACTTCCTCGAGATACTTGCCGCCGTGCGCGCGGATGCAGTCCATGAGCGCGCCGACCTCGGCCGTTTCGCCGACCACCAAGGCGATGTCGCGTTCGATCGCCGGGTAGCGCGGGATGGGCGCATAGCGGTGCGTTTCCTTCGCGCCGGACACCTTGGCCAGGTCGATACAGGCCAGCGTGACCCGTTTGGAGAAGCCAAAGCGTTCGGCCACGATCGGGTGCAGTTCGCCTATTTCGCCCACCGGGCGGCCGTCCAGATAGATCACCGCCTTGCGGCCGGGGTGCCAGTAGTCCGCACCGCCGCTCGCGAAGCGGGGCGTCTGCCCATAGGCCACGCGCAGGATGTTTTCCACATCGCCCTTGAGCGCATAGAAGTCGCCCGCGTCCTCGGTCATCGCCAAAATAGCGGACGCATGTTCCTCGGGGAGCTTGCCGTCGAGCGGCAGCTGTTCGGGCAGGAATACGCGGCTCAGTTCATACAACCGGAGCGCTTCCTCCTTGTGGTTGAGGTTGGCAGCCACGATTTCCAGCATTGCCGGGAGCAGCGTCGTGCGCATATACGCGCGGTCGTCGCCCAGCGGGTTGATAATCCGAACCGCTTGACGCAGCGTGTCCTCGGCGGGCACGCCCAGCTTGTCGAGATCCTGCATGCCCATGAAGGAATAGGTCACGCATTCGAAATAGCCCTGTGCCGAGAGGTAGTTGCGCATGAGGTCGCGCTTGGCATCGGGATCGGGGATCGCCTCGTCCATGAAGTGTACCGCCGCCTGATGCTCGGGGATGTTGTCATACCCGTACAGGCGCGCGACTTCCTCGGACAGGTCGGCCTTGCCGTCAATGTCCGTGCGGAAGCGCGGAATTTCACACACAAGCTCTTCCCCGTCGCGCACCGTCTTGATATAGGCGCGTTCCAGACAGTCGACCATCTCCTCGGTCGAGAGCTGCGTGCCGAGGCGGGCGTTGATGTAGGCGGGCGTGACGCGCACCGCCTTCGGGGACAGATCCTCCGTGCACAGGTCGATGCAGCCGCCCACGACCTCGCCCACGACCTCGCCCGCGCCCAGCATTTCCACCAGCTGGCAGGCACGGTTTAAGGCATATTCGGCAACGGTCGCGTCGATGCCCTTAGAATAGCGCATGGACGCCTCGGTCGCGAGGCCGAGTTCACGGGAGGTCTTGCGGATATTGCCGTACATGAATTTCGCAGATTCAAAGATGACGGTCGCTGTATCCGATTCGATCTCGGAATTTTCCCCGCCCATCACGCCCGCGATGCCGATCGGGCCCTCTGCGTCACAAATGAGCAGGTTGTTTTCGCCAAGGTCGCGCAGCTTGCCGTCCAGCGTCGTGATCTGCTCGCCCGGATGCGCGCGGCGCACGACGATCTGCCCGCCGCGAATGGTCTGGGCGTCAAACGCGTGCATGGGCTGCCCCATTTCCAGCATAACAAAGTTGGTGATGTCTACGATGTTGTTGATCGGGCGGACGCCGGCCTCGGCCAGGCGCTGCTGCATCCAGCGCGGCGAGGGTGCGATGTGCACATTCTTGACCGCGCGCGCCATATACCGCGGGCACAGGTCGGGCGCTTCCACGCGCACCTGCACATAATCCGCCACGGATTCGGCGTTTTCGTGGAAGGTCGGGTGCGGGAGTGTCGGCGTCTTGCGCAGGGCGGCCGCCGCCTCGCGGGCATTGCCCAGGATGGATAGGCAGTCCGGGCGGTTCGCGCCGACCTCAAAATCGAGCACCGTGCCGTCCCAGAAGAGCACCTCACGCATGTCCTGCCCGGGGACGGCGTCACCCTCGCGCAGGATGAGGATGCCGTATACCCCGGCGCCCGGATAGTCGGATTCCTTGAGGCAGAGCTCCTCGCCCGAGCACAGCATGCCGTTGGAGGCCACGCCGCGCAGCTTGCCCTTCTTGATATGCATGCCGTTCGGCAGGTGCGAATTGTGCAGCGCCACCGGCACGAGCGCGCCCACGAACACATTGTCCGCGCCCGTCACGATCTGCACCGGTTCCTCCTCTCCGACATCGATCTGACAAATTTGCAATTTGTCCGCGTCGGGGTGCTTTTCCAGCGCCACGATGCGCCCGGCGACAACATGGGAGATGTCCTCCCGCGGGCGGATCACATCCTCCACGGCGTTGCCCGTCATGATGAGCGCATCCACCAGCGTTTGCAGATCGGTGTCGATCTCTACATAATCTTGCAGCCATCTATATGGTACTTTCATTGCTTCTTCCTCCCTCAGACAAACTGGCGCAGGAACCGCACATCGTTCTCATAGAGCAGGCGGATGTCCGTGATGCCGTATTTGATGTTGGTCAGGCGATCCAGCCCCAGCCCAAAGGCAAAGCCGGAATATTCCTCGGGGTCCAGCCCGCAGTTTTCGAGTACGCGGGGGTTGACCATGCCGCATCCGAGCACCTCGATCATCCCCGCGCCCTTGCAGGCCGGGCAGCCCTTGCCGCCGCACAATGCGCAGGTCGCGTCCACCTCTGCCGAAGGTTCCGTAAACGGGAAGAACCCGGGGCGGAACTTGGTCACGGTGCTCTGCCCATAAAACTTGCGCAGGAATTCGCCAAGCACGCCCTTGAGGTCAGCAAAGGTCACGCCCTTGTCGATATACAGGCCCTCGACCTGGTTGAATACCGGCGAATGTGTTGCGTCGACATCGTCCGTCCGGTATACGCGGCCCGGGCAGATGACCCGGATCGGCGGTTTGTACTTGAGCATGGTGCGCACCTGCACCGGCGAGGTATGCGTCCGCACCACGATGTCGTCAGAGACATAGAAGGTGTCCTGCATATCGCGCGCGGGGTGATCCTTCGGGATGTTGAGCATCTCGAAGTTATAGTGGTCGAATTCCACCTCCGGTCCCTCCACGACGGAAAAGCCCATCCCCGCGAAAATGTCGCGCACTTCATGATAGACCTGATTGAGCGGATGGATTGCACCCAGCTTTGCCGACTTGCCGGGCAGCGTGACATCGATGCGTTCGTGCTGCAGCCGGCCTTCCAGCGCCGCCTCGCGCAGCTCTGCCGTCTTTTCGGCGAATGCCTCCTCCGCCTTGGCGCGCAGGGCGTTGATCTTGCTTCCGAACGCGGGGCGTTCCTCGGGCGAGAGGTCGCGCATCTGCTTCATCATCGCGGTGATCTCTCCCTTTTTGCCGAGGTAGCGGACGCGCAGCTCTTGCAGCGCATCGTCAGAGACCGCCCGCGAGAGCGCCTCCCGGATCTCTTCCATCCGATGTTCCATATCTGACATAGAGAACTCCTTTCATCGGCCTGCACCTATGCAGGCTCTTTGCATACATAAAAAAAGCCCCGCCCCTCCCAGGGCGAAGCTGCTTCGCGGTACCACCTGAATTCGCCTGCTGCCGCAAACGGCCGCAAGCCTTCGGTTGATGGGTAACGGCGTGTCTGCCGCCCGCGCCTACTGTCATTCAGTGCGAGTGCTCCCAGGGGAAATTTCGACCTGCCCGGGGGATCTCCGCTCTCAGCCTATGGCGGAAACTCTCTTACCCCTTTGCGGCGCGGCCTACTGTGCCTGATCAACGCAAATTTCTATCGCCATCTTAGCACATTTCTCTGCTGGATGCAAGCCCTCCGGCAAAAAGAAGGTTCCTGCAAAAATAGATTCGGCGCAAGGGCTGTACAACAATGTGTGAAACAGCGCTTTGTGGCAAAGACTTAAAACCCTTCGCGCAGACGGTAGAGCAAAATGCCCGCCGCCACCGAGGCGTTGAGGCTTTCCGCCTGCCCATAGATCGTGATCTTTACAAGGTCGTCGCATAGGGCGGAGGCCGCCGGCGTGAGGCCGCGCGCCTCGTTGCCGATGAGCAGGCAGCTCTTTTCCGCTGGGCGCAGACGGTCCTGCCCGCGCAGGTGGCCGCCCACCATGCGCCAGCCCTCCCCCTTGAGCGCGGAAAGCGCCGCCGGGAAGTCCTCCGCCACCCGCACCGGCACATGAAACAAGCTGCCCATCGAAGCGCGCACCGCCCGCGGTGAGGTCGCATCCGCGCACCCCGCCGAGAGCAGCACGCCCGCCGCGCCGATGGCATCCGCCGTGCGCACGATCGCGCCGACATTGGTCGGATCGGCCACATCCTCCAGCGCGACGAGTACGCCCGCGGGCAAAAACGGCTTATCCCCTCCCCGCCGGACGACAGCGGCCATGCCCTGCGGCGATTTGGCTTCGGACACGGCCTCCATCACCGCGGGAGAGACGGCGATCTGCCGCGCGCCCTGCTCCGCGGCCAACGCCAGCAGGGTAGCGTCCTCCTGCCCCTCCAAAAAGAGCAGCGCCTCCACTGGGGCATAGCGCAACGCCTCTTCGGCGCACTTGCGCCCCTCCGCCAGGAATTTGCCGTATTCGCGGCGGTATTTGGCGAGCCGCAGGCTGCGCAGTTCCTTCACATATTCGTTTTTGGTGCTCATGATGCGTTCCATCGTGTCGTCCTCTCCTTTGGCGTGCGCCGTCCCTTTTCGCCGGGCTTTTTTATCGAATACCAGTATAGCACAGTTTGCCCCGGGGCGCACGCCCCCGCCTTGGCACTATCGCCGCGCGCGGCAATGCCCCGGCCAAGGGGAAAGCAGCGCATTTTTGACAGCAAAAAAGCGCCCACCCGGGAAACCCCGAACGGAGCGCTTGAAAGATTGCTTTACACCAGCTTGCTCTTGGCAACTTCGGCGAGCTGCGCGAACGCCGCTGCGTCGTTGACAGCCAGTTCCGCCAGCATCTTGCGGTTGACTTCCACATTTGCCAGCTTGAGGCCGTTAATCAGGCGGGAATAGCTGATGTTGTTCTGACGCGCTGCTGCGTTGATGCGGGCAATCCAGAGCTTGCGAAAATCGCGCTTCTTCTGCTTGCGGCCTCCAAAGGCGCTGCGCTGTGCGCGCATGACGGCAGTCTTAGCGGTCCGATAGTGACGGGAGGCCGAACCATAAAAGCCTTTCGCCAGTTTTAATGTTTTTCTGCGTCTCTTATGGGAATTGATACCCTTTTTCACTCTTGCCATTTGCGTTATCCTCCAATTCTAAACTCAGGCCGTCCGTCAGACATAGGGGAGAAGCTTTTTCATGTTCTTCTCAGTCGTTCCGGTGAGATACCCGGTCTCTCTCAGCTGTCTCTTACGCTTCGTCGTTTTCTTCGTCAAAATGTGCCGCTTGTTGACTTTCTGGAACTTGATGCGGCCGCTCTTAGCCACTTTGAATCTCTTCGCAGCACCTCTATGGGTCTTGATCTTCGGCATTTGTTTGCCCTCCTATGTTAATTTTTCGGCGCGAGCACCATAAACATATTGCGCCCTTCCATTTTTGCAGGTTTTTCCACGACTACATCGTCCAGCAGCGCCAGGAACTGGTTCATGACCTCCAGCCCGCCGGCGGTGTGCGCCATCTGGCGGCCGCGGAAGCGGATCGAGACTTTCACCTTATCCCCCCCTGCGAGGAACTTCTGCACATTCTTGGCCTTGACTTCCAGGTCATGCGTGTCGATCGTCGCCGACAGGCGCATTTCCTTGAGCTGGGTCGTCTTCTGGTTCTTCTTCGCCTCTTTGAGCTTCTTTTCCTGCTCGAAGCGGTACTTGCCGTAATCCATGATGCGGCATACGGGTGGTTCCGCCTTCGGCGAAATGTTGACCAGATCCAGATTGGCCTCGTCGGCCAACTGCTGTGCCTGCCCGATGGCCATAATGCCAAGCTGCCGGCCATCCGCTCCGATCAGACGGACTTCTTTTTCTCGAATCTGTTCATTGATCAGCAATTCGGTAGCTATTGTCGTTTCCTCCTGTCATCCTTGCCGCCGACGCGGCGTCAAACCTTTGCCTTGCGCAATAAAAAAGCGCGGGTGAAACCACCCGCGCCAAACATTCGCTTTGCAACCAGGCCAACGCAATTGCGGCTGGTGAGAAACGGGCAGTTTCTTCTTGAACGAATTTATTCTAGCACAGCCCCCATGGGCTGTCAAGAAGATTTCTTTGTTTTTCCGTTGATTTGCCGGGATTTTCCGTAGGTAGTGTACGCCGCACAGTCAATCCTCTAAAGCGGATGTATTCTGCATATCCGTCGTGTTCACCGTATCCAACGCAGGACGCCCAGCGGCTTCTTTCGCCGCACTCGTGCTTTCCCCCTGCGCGTCTGCCGCACCTCCCGCCGCGTCCGTTGTCGCTTTCCCGGCCGGCTCCGCCGAATCCGGCAACGCGCCCTTATCCGCCTCCCCGACGGCGCCCCACGCTTGCCCCAAAGGCTCCTCCGACAAGGCTTCCGCCCCTGCGTCTGTTGCGGGAGGAGCCGCCTTCAACCGCGCCTCGCGCAGCAAAAGCTCCCTCTGCTCGGCATAGTTGCGCTCAATCTGGGTGATCTGCTCCAAAAACGCGCTGCGATCGATCTGTTCCCCGGCGGCACGGTAGACCTGCATGCCGATCTTGGCATACAGGTCGGTATTCTGCCGATCCAGCTCCTTGCGGCGGGTGTACAAGCGGTTCAGCTCGATCGTCTCCCCCGCCGTCTGCACCGTCTTATCATAGGCCCTACCGATGCTGCCCACAAATTTTTTCCACGCGCCCTTGACCGAGCTGGCGAAGCCCTTTTCCTTAGAGCCCAAGGTAGGCTTCCATCGGGCGAAGATCCAGGTCGAGGCCCCGCAGGATCTCATACAGCTCGCCCACGATCACCTTGACACCGCCCACGCTGTCGCTTTCCACATTGACGGGCAGGAGCGGGTCGTGCAGGGACATGCGGACGAGGAACCAGCCGTCGCCGTGCGCCTTGTCCAGCGACACGCGGATGCCCTCATAGTTCGTGGGTGCAGGCGTAAACGCCGGGTTGGCCTCTGTCGCCGCCTTAACCTTTTCAATCACGCGCGCGCCATAGGCCTTGAAGTCCTCCGCCTTGATGTTCAGACGGAATTCCTCTGCCTCTGCCGGTTCCTCGAGCGAGGCAATGAGGCTAAACATATCCTTGCCCTGGTCGCGCATATTGGCCATCGTGATGAGGATCTTGGTGATGAGGTATGCGCCGTCGTCCAGGAAGTAGTTTTCCTTGAGCGCCGCGTGGCCGGAGGTCTCGATCGCGAGCTGGCAATCGTGGCCTTCCTTGTTCAGGCGGATGCCTTCGTCGATGACATTCTTATACCCGCGCTTGAAACGATGATGCACACCGCCGTTGGCCGCGATGAACTTCGCCAGGCCGCTCGAGGTGGTGGAGTCGGTCACGATCGTGGTGCCCGGGAATTCCAAAAGCAGGATCTTGGAGATGAGTGCGATCAGACGGTTGCGGTTGATGACGCGGCCGTTCGGGTCGACAGCGCCTGCACGGTCGACATCCGTGTCGAAGATGATGCCGAGATCGGCCTTCGCCGCGAGCACGGCCTTGGAGATGGACTCGCCCGCCTTCTTGTCCTCCGGATTCGGGATGTGGTTTGGGAACATGCCATCCGGCTCTAGGAACTGGCTGCCCGTCGTGTCCGCGCCGAGCGGGACGAGCACATCGCGCACAAAGAAGCCGCCCGCGCCGTTGCCGGCGTCGACCACGATCTTGCAGCCGGAGAGCGGCTGTTCCTTGCCTGTGCCCTTGCGGATCTTATCGACCAGGATCTTTGCATAGACCGTCATGAAATCGATGGATTCGCACTTGCCGCCGCCGACCTTGGCAAAGCCGCCCGCCTCTGCCGTTGCAATGATTGCGTTGATGTCCGACGCCTCGAGGCCGCCTTCCTTGACGAAGAACTTAAGCCCGTTGCGGTTGAAGGGCAGGTGGCTGGCCGTAATCATGATCGAGCCGTCGAATTCAAAGCCGGGGGTGATGGTGGACATGAACATGGCCGGCGTGGACGCCAAGCCCGTGTCAAACAGCGAAACACCCATATCCACCGCTGCCTTCTTCACCGCCTCCAGGATACGCGGGCCGGTGATGCGCGAGTCGCGGCCGACGCCGACGCGCAGCACCGCGGGCGCCTTGCCCAAACGGGCGCCAAGCCAGGTAAAGAAGCCGCAGGAAAGCTCATAGACTGCCTCGTCCGTCAGATTTATGTGCTGGCCCTCAATCCCCTCGCAGGCCACGCCGCGAATATCGCTTTCATTACGAAGTTTTTTCAGATCCATAAGTTACTCTCTTCCTCCTTAGCGGAAACATTTTCAATCTATCTATACTATAGCCTAAAACGCCGGCATTTTCAATTTTTTTATGCGTTCGCGGCAAAAAAGACGGAGGAGCCGGTCCGCCGGCCCCTCCGTCTTGTCTTGGGGTTGAAACACAATGAAAAAGAATCGTTCGCACAACTATAATATAGCATGTTTTTTCCGCGATACCAAGGCTTTTTTTGAGCCTTCATGAAAAAGACACAATTTCTCCACAATATAGACGGAAGTACGCAAAAAGGCGGCTCGAAAACCAGACCGGCCGCCTTTTTTGCACCGCAGTGCGCTTATGAAACGAGAAATATTTCTCTTTATTTATTATCGCATGCGCTCGGGCGGTTGTAAAGTGCTTTTGTCGAATTTTGCGCGCAGGATACATGCATGTTTTGCCTGCGAACGGGCAACACTATCGCCAAATGGAGGTGCACAACTTTGAATCATCAAAAACCCAGTAAATGGATCACCTGCAAGACCTTCCTCGGCACGCAGAGGGTATTGCTGCTCATCGGATGCTGCGTGCTCATTCTGGGGACGGCGGCGTATTTGGCGCTCTCCCCCGCACCCAAGGCGAACACGCCGGCGGAGGGACAGCAGGACGAGACGCTCCAGGAGGCGCAGCAGCAGGCGCAGTCCAACCTGCCCATGGTGCCCGACGCGTCAGACGCAGAGCCGACGGATGCCGACCCGGAAAGCGAGCCAGTGACGGAAGGCAGCGAACCGATCGAAAAGCCTTCCTCCACGACGCCGCGGCAGGCGCAGATGCAGATGCAGAAGCCGGTGGAGGGCGAGGTCCTGCGCGCCTTTTCGGGCGAGCAGATGGTGTACAACAAGACGCTCAACGCCTGGAGCACGCACAACGGCATCGACATCGCCGCGCAGGAAGGCAGCGCAGTGGTGGCCGCCCTGCCGGGCGAAGTGAGCGAGGCCAAGGCGGACAGCACGCTTGGATATGTCGTCACAATCGACCACAGCGACGGACGGCAGACGCGCTATGCCGGGCTTAAGGAGATCTCCGTCAAGCAGGGCGACAAGGTGAACGCCGCGCAGCAGATCGGCAGCAGCGGCACGCCACCCTTCGAAGCGGACCTGGGGCCGCATTTGCACTTCGAGTATCGAAAGGACGGCAAATACATCGACCCGGCCGAAGCGCTCGGCATCCAGTGACGCGTGGCACAGGCAAAAAAATACCGTTCCCAGAGGGGAGCGGTATTTTTATTTTCTCAGTATATTTCTTGTCTATCCTTACTTAGCGGCATGCGCCGGGCGGCGCCGTTTGCGCGTGCAGATGAGCACCGCAGCCGCCGCGGCCGTGAGCAGGAAAAGCCCGCCGCTAAACATCCACAGGCGGCTGTCCTCGCCCGTCTTGGGCGTCTCGGGCAGCTTTTCGTTCACCACCAGGAGGCGCGCGCTCTCATTTGCCAGGATAGAATAGGAAAGCGTCGTCACAAAGGCGTCGTCCGTCCGCACTTCCTCGCCCGCCGCGCATTGCAGCGTGACCGGGAATACTTCTCCGCTCGCCCGATATCCGGCCGGCGCGGAAAGTTCCTTCAAATAGAGCGTCACGCTCTTGCCCGATGCAGGCAACAATTCGGCCAGCGCCGCATCATCCGTCGACAGCCTCGTCGTGCCAGCCGTCAGGCGCAAAATGGGCTCGCCCGTGCAGGCTTCGGTATCATACAGGCCGAACACCGCACCTGCAAGCTCTACGCCTGCCGCATCCACCTTGCGCACCGTGAGCGCCGCATGCACGACCTCTTGTTCCATCACCTTTTCCCACTTGGCATACACGACTGTCCAGTTTTCCTTCAGGCTCGTATCGAAGGAGAACGCCTCTTTGCCTTCGGCATCGAGGTACCAGCCAAGGAAACGGTATCCCCGGCGCGTGGGCGCCGCGACAGACGCTGCCTTGCCCGCATAGGCGATGGCGCTCTGTGCCGCCGGGAGGTTTTCGACTGCGTCCTCTCCCGCGTTGGCGTCGAACGCAAGCCCCACAAGCGGCGCGTAGACATAGGTCCCCGCGCAGTCGAAGCTGTTGGGCGAGTTCTCGGTATGCCCGACATAGTCCGCGCAGACATCCGTGCAGGCATAGCGCACAAGCCCGAAGTGCGCTGCATCCGCCGCAGCCATCGTTTTCGGCTTTGTCCAGTCATAGCGGTGGTGCGAGAGCTGCGCCTCAAAAAGCGCCTCTATCTTAGCCGACGCCTTGCCGGTCAGAACCTCCTGCCCGCGCAGGGCGAGCAGGTCAAGGTCCGCCGTCCCACCGTCCACGCCGCGCGCCAGCGGCAATTGCGCCGACGGATCGACAAACAGCGTGTGCGAGGTCTGCGCCGAAGTCACTTCCTCCGCAAGCACCTGCGCCCGCCCCTTGAGCGCGCCCAGGTCCTCCGCCACAAATTCCGCGCAGCCTTCATTGACGATGCGGCCGTTTTGCTGCGTGCTCCGCGTCAAGCTGACCCCGCCGATCCAGACATGCGGGCAATTCGTAAAGGTCACAATACGGTCGTTCGTCCACAGGTCGCCCGCCGAATAGCTCTTCAGGCGTTCCCCGTTGCAGCGGACATCCACCGTGCAATTTTCGAACTTGGAATCCTGGCTCTGGATGTACACACCGGCATAGCCGTTATGCAGCACCTGCAGGATGGTGTTCTTCATCTCTGCGCCGATGCAGGACAGCGCATGTCCGCCGCGGTTGCCGTTCAGATACAGCTTGGAACCCTCGACGATCCAGTAGCCGCTGTTGCTCGCATTGCCCGCATTGTTTTCCACGCGGATGGTGGAGTTCTTCACATGGATATTGATGTTATTGAGCGCGAAGCCGCCGCCTTTGTTTTCCGAAAAATCCACCGTCGCATCGTCGAGGAACACGGCGTCATAGCTCGTGCTCAAATCGCCCGAATAGAACGCGTTCACATTGCCCGTTTTGGGCGTCATGCCCCGCGCAGAGAGCAACGCCTTCTTTTCCAAACGCAGCACAGAGGTGCCGTACATGGCATAGCTCCATGTACCCTGCACACCCGTCGTCCGCACCTGCGTACCCGACAGCGTGACATCGGCCGCACCGAAGAGGCCCAGGAACTGCCCCGCCCAGTTTTCGCCCAAAATGCTGCCGCCCACAAGGCGTGTACCCATGCCGAAGAATTCGATGCAGGCGTCGTTGCCGGAGCCCGTCGCACAACTGCCATCTTTGGCCGTGATCTCACAATTTTCCAGAGTCACATAATCCCCGATGGCCAGGCGAGCGCGGCTTTCGCCGTTATAGCCCACGCCCGTACCGGAAAAGAACATCGTCTCCCCGGAGAGTTCAATTTTACAGTTTTTAAGAGTGAGCGGTTGTTCCTTTGTTCCCTTCAGGACAAGGACCTTGCCCGCATCCACCCGGTACAGAAGACCTGCAACATCTTCCTGCACCAAATTCACACCGTCCTGCAGTACCGCTTCCTGCATGGGCTCCGCCCCTTCGGCCAGAACCGAAGTGGGAAGCAGCGCCGCAAACAGGCATGCCACCAACAGCAACGCGAAGAAACGGGAAAACCCGCTTTGCAACTCTCGCATAAATTACCTCCTTTTTTCCCTGCCGCGCATCCCTAAAAATGCGTAAGCGAAACACACGGCCCGTCCTCCCAAGGGAGGGCCACGGAGTGCGGCGCGCACATGCGCACCGCGATACACAAGGATTGTAAGCGCTTATTGCCTCTGTATTTCCAACCCCATTGTAGACTGCCCGCAAAACAAAAGTCAATCAATCTGAAATTATTTGCTATAAAAATTTATTATTCTACATAGTTTGAATTTATTTTGGATATATTTTGCATTTATTTGAACCAAATTCACTTATAAATAGTCATATTTCGCACATCGATGTTCAAAAAATAATTTAAGAATTTTGGAATTTTGTGCAAAAACCCCGAAAGGCTGCCAAGGGAAACGACGGACAACGGAAAAGCGGCAGGCGGCTTGGAAGGAATGCGCTGGGCAGCGAACAGTCTTAGGGCGGCATTCCTTCCCTCTCATTCCGCCAAGAGCACGCACGGCAGGCAGGAGCGTCGCGCCGAGCAGCCCCATCCCACCCGCGTACCTAGCCTTAGGGCAGAAAGTCCCCGGCGGCAGCCAGCGTCGTGCCGGTGTAGTAGTGCGCCAGAATTTCAGCGTAGTCCTGCCCGGCCGCCGCCAAGGCGTCCGCTCCGCGCTGACTCATGCCCACGCCGTGGCCGTACCCTCGGACAGTAAAGATGACCTCCCCGCCCTGCACCGCGACCGAAAAGTTGGCCGAGCGGAGCGAAAACGCCCGCCGCGCCGCCGTTCCGCTGACCTCCCGTTTGCCGAGGCACAGCGTCTGCACCCGGCCGCTTTCGTAGCGTGCACTCACCCGGACCTGCCCCGCAAGCGCGTCCGCCTTGAGGCCGCAGTCGCCGAACGCCGCATCCGCCCGTGCGATGAAATCCGCCGCCGCGAGGCGCACCTCGCTTTTCTGTTCCGCCTCCGGCGAGGAGACGGCCTTCAAATAGGGCAGATCCTGGGCAAAGACATGCGCGCAGTCCTCGGTGCTCCCCTCGCTCGAGCTGTGGAAAAGCGCCTCGATGACCGCACCGTCATAGGTGAGCACCTGTCCCGCCGTCTCTCGCACGGCGGCCTCGACCTTTGCGTGATTGGCCGCATAGGCCTCCCCCCAACGCGCGCGAAGCTGTTCCTCCCCCGCATAGGCCTGACAATGCGCAGAGTCGGTACACAGCCCGCCCGGGCAGCGGCCACATCCGCCGTGCAGCAGTTTGCGCACGGTATAGGTGCGCGCGGCGACGGCCTGCGCCTTCAATGCCTCCTCCGCAAAGGAAGCGGGCATTTCCGCTGCGACGACGCCCAGGACATAGTCCTCAAGCGGCATAGCCTCTGCGCCCGTTTTCATCTTGACCTGTAGGGAAATATCTCCCCCGCCGGACTGTGCCGCGTCCCCGGGTGCTTCGACACGCGAGCCGAGCTCCGCTGCCTCGGATTTTCCCGCAAAATGCGCATAGCGGCCGGGCTGCCCCGCGCCCAGCCCCCGCCAAGCAAGCAGGAGCAGCAGCGCCGCGCCCCCCGCAGACAGACAAAGCAGCGTCCGCCGGGTTAAGGGAAGGCGTCTGCTGCGCCCAGCCTCGTCGCGCCGAAAAGCACTGCCCGTCCTCCCCCGCTTGAAGCCTGCTTGCCCCTTGGCTACGCGCCCCCTTCCCCGTGGAACTGTGCAACCTGCCCGGAAGGCTCTGCTTCGCGCCAAGGGGGCTCGACACGAAAAAAATCCCCCCGCGCAGCGCAAAGCGGCGGAAGAAGCCCGGGCCCCTGCCTCTTCCCTGCCGGCGGCGCGCCTGGCCTTTTGTTGGGTATCCGCCCAGACGGGCGAGCTATGATGTTTCCTCATATTCTATCTTTACACGCCGCGCCTGTGCGGTATGCCTCCGGTTTTGTCGAACCCTGCGGCGTGCCAGGTTATCCCGCATCTCCACAAATTTCTTTTTCGCCGTTTTTTCCGTTTTGTGGTAATAAGATCGTGGTATAGAATAAATATTCATAGGAAACTTTTGAGAGGTTGGGATTGTGAGAGGTATGGATGTAAAGAAGAAACGTTGGTCGCCGGATTACCGGTTCACCTTTTTCTCCGCGCTGGAGGCACTGTTTTGGGCGATGGTCGCGCCCGCAAGCTATATGGTCGTCTTTATGAGCGACCAGAGCTTTACGAATTCGCAGATCGGCATCGCGCTGGCGTTCAACAACCTGTCGTGCCTGGTGTCGCTGCCCATCTGGGGCATGGTGGCCGACAAGCTCGGCAAGCGCAAGACGCTCATCATCCTCTATTTCGGCGTGGCGATCTCCTCCGTCTTTACGGCCATCTTTACGGGCAGCGTCCCGCTCACGATCGCGCTCATCTTTTTGGTGCTCGTCTTCCGCGGGTCTGTTGCGTCCATCACAGATAGCTGGGTCATCGCCGAGGTCAACACGCCGGATATGTATGGCAACCGCATCCACTATGGGCCGATCCGTTCGCTCGGTTCCATCGGCTATGCGCTCGCCGGGTTCCTCTTTTACTTTATGTTCACGACGCTGCATGTTGACACGCGGTGGTCGTGGCTCGCGTCCACCTTCTTTGCGATCCCCTGCATCTTCCTTGCGATGAGCTACCGCAAACAGGGTGCCGCCTCCGCTGCGCCGCGCAAGCCGCGCAAGATCTCCATGCGCCTGCTTCAGCCCGGGCGGCTCGCCAAGAATTACTACTTCGCGACCTTCTTCGTCATCTACATGCTGTTCAACATCCCGGGGTATTTCGGCCTGTCCTATATCCCGCAGCTTTTGTCCAGCATGGGCACGGCGCCGGTGTTTGTGGGGGTGCTGGGCTCCATCCGCGCGCTGTGCGAGGTACCGCTATTATTCTGCTCTAAAAAGATCATCCAAAAGATGGGCTATAAGGGAACGCTGTTCGTGATTGGCACGGCGCTGGCTGTCGAGCAAGCTTCCTATATCTTCAGTCAGCAGATGTGGCAGATCATCCTGTTCCAGATGCTGCACGGGTGCATCAATGGACTGCTGTTGGGCGCGGCGGTCGGGTATATCTTTTCGCTCGTGCCGCCGGAGCTTTCGGCCACGGCGCAGACCTTCTGCGGCGCGTCCTGCTCTGCCGTGACCATCCTTGGCAACCTCATCTCGGGTGCGCTCATCGACCATTTCGGCGTGCGCGCCATCTTCGTCGTGTCTGCCTCCAGCGCCGTGCTCGCCATCGCCTTGTTCGCGGGCTCTCTGCTGCTCGGCCGGGCGCTGCACATCGCGCCGTATGACGCCGGCAAAGACCCCGTTTCCCAACGGATTCTGGCGCAGCTCTATGCGGAAGAGGAAAGCACGCGGAAATAGATTCTATGCTTTGAGGTTTTCCCATGAACAAACACTCCCTATATTGGCAGGATCTTTCCCGGCACGGCTTTTTCTACTATACAGCGCTGCTTTTTTGCTACTGCGCTATGTTTGCGTGCGAGGTCTTTTTCGTCCCTTATTATATGGAAGTGGGCTTTTCCAATGCGCAAATCGGCGTCATCATGGCGCTGCGGTCGGCTGCGGCCACGGTCTTTCCGCCGTTTATCGGCGCATTTGCGGATAAAATCCGCTCCAAGCGCCGGGCGCTCACACTGTGCCTGCTGCTCGTGAGCCTGTTCATCTTCCTCACCCCGACGGTCTCCGGCGTGTATTGGCTGTCCCTCCTTATCGGCGCGCTGTACAACGGATTTTCCAGCCCGGTGTCCTCGCTCGCCGAAACCTGGGCGCTCACCGAGACCGAGCGTGCGAGAAGCGGCGGCAGCCGTGTGCGCTACGGCCCCATCCGGGCGGCGGCCTCGTTTGGCTATGCGCTGTTCTGCCTTTTTTACTCACTGCTTCTGCAAAAGACGGGCGGGAGCAACGCCATCGCGCTGTATGCGAGCGTGGCGCTCGGGCTTATTTCGGTCGGCATCGCGGCGGGCGGGCGGAAATGGGAGCATTCCGCAGCGGCAGAATCCCCACACCCCGCGCTTACCTTTCGGGAACTAAAGCCGGGGCGGCTGCTTCGCAACTATTACTACATGACCTTCCTGCTCATCTATGCCATGATGAGCTGCGCGCTCAACTTCGCGCAGAACTACATTTCGCAGCTCATCGTCGCGGCGGGCGGCGCAGCGTCACTTTCCGGCACCTTCAACTTTCTGCGCGCCTTTTTGGAGATCCCCATGTTCTTCTGGGCGCCGCGACTGGAGCGCCGGTTCGGGTATACGAAGCTGCTGCTCGCCTCCTGCCTGGCCTTCTTCTTGGCGAACATGCTCTACATCTGCTTTGGCAGCATCCCGGCCATCCTGATCGGGCAGGGCATTGCCGGCATGGCGGGCGGGCTGATGTTCGCCTGCGCACTGTCCTATATCTTCACGCTCGTTCCGCACAGCCTGTCCGCGACGGCGCAGACGCTCTCCGCCGGATGCAACAACATCATCTGCATGCTAGCCAACCTGGCGGGCGGCTTTCTCATCGACGCATTCGGCATCCGCAGCATCTATGGTGTGTGCGCAGGCATATTGCTGCTCGCGTTCCTGCTCTTTTGGGCAACGCTCGGCATCGGCCGCCTGCGCGGCATCGCGCCCTATGCCCCGGAAAGCGACCCCGTCGAGCAGGCGCTGCGCCAAAAGGCCGAACACGAAATATGATTTCCTCACTCTCTCTGAAAGGATCCTTTGTCCATGTCTACGAATGACTTGAAGACGCAGTCGAAAAAGACGTATCTTTACTATTCGCTGCTCTTCTTCCTGTTTTGCACCTGCTATGCCTGCCTGACCTACAACACGGCCTATTACCTGGAGATCGGGCTGTCCAACACGATGATTGGGCTCATCCAGTCCTTCAACTCGATCGCTTGTTTTATTGTGCCGCCCATCATGGGCATTTTGGCAGACAAAATGCGTTCTACCCGCAAGGCGCTGCGCATCTGCATTTTATTTAACATCTTTGCCTTTGCCGCCATGCCGAATCTGCGCGGGTTTCTCCCGCTGTTGGCACTGACTTCTGTCTTTTCCGGCACACGCAATGCGGCGGACTCGCTCAACATGACCTGGGTCGTGTCCGAGCTGGAACTGGCCAAAAAGCGCGGCATCCATATCCCCTATGGCAGCGTGCGCGTGTGGGGCTCTGCCGGGTATTCGCTGTTCTGCATTCTTTTAAACCTGGCGATGGATAAGCTCGGCCTGTCGGTGCGCGGGAGCTTCTATGTCGGGGCGGTATCCATGGCAGCCATGCTCCTCTTCTTGCTGCTGGACATCGGACATACAAAGCAGGAGCCTGCTGCTGCCGACTCTATCGCCAAACCAAAAGCGCTCACCTTAAAGGAGCTGCGGCCGGGGCGATTGCTGCACAACTACTACTACCTGACCTACCTGCTTGCATATGTGCTGCTGTGGATGGCGTCCTGCTTCGATCTCAATTACACAACCAACCTGTTGCAGGAAATTGGCGTCTCTACCGCATTTCTTGGGACAGTAAGCGGCATACGCGCGCTCTGCGAGATTCCGGGACTCTTTTTTTCCGGCAGGATGGCCAAGAAGTTCGGCTATGAAAAGTGCCTGATCGCCTCCGGCATTGTCTTTACGCTGGAGAGCTTTCTCTTCATGAACGCGCAAGGGCCACTGGCCATACTGGCGGCACAGGCGATCCACGGTGTATTTGACGGCATGTTCATGGGGCTGTATGCCACCTATCTGTTCACGCTCATACCGCATAGCCTGGCCGCGACCACCCAGACCTTCAACATGGCGGCAGCCAACATTGCAGCGATGGTCTTTTATCTGCTCGGCGGCAGCATCGTCGACCGGCTGGGCGTGCGCACCGTGTACTGGCTCGCGGCGGCCATCCCGGCGGTTGGTATCGTCTGGTTCCTCATCACCCTGTGGATCGGCCGGATCCGCCGCATCCCGCGCTATGACCCGGAAAACGACCCGATTGAACAGGCAATCCTGCATCATGAATGAACAAAAACCGCCCCCAAGAGGGCGGTTTTTTGATGCCTTCCTACGCATTCGCGAAATTTTTGTCGAACCGCCGAATTTGCTTGCCAAAGGGCTTTCGCCTATGGTACGCTGAACCTGGCGGTTTTTTACCGACTATTTGGGGATTTTGAGGAAACGCCATGGAGCTTACTTTTACGCCGATGCGGCCGGCGGATATTACGCCGCTCACGCCGATCATGAAGCGCGCCTTTTATGAGGACACACGCCTGCACCTTGGCCGCCCCGCGGGCGGCCCCACAGGGTATGCCGACGGTTCCTTCCTGCGGCAATGGGGCCTGCACAAAGAGAGCGCTGCCTTTTGCATCTGGCATGGGGGCACGCTGATGGGCGGGGTCATCCTTTGGCTGCGCGACAAGACGCAGCATAACACGCTTGGTTGCATCTTTTTGGACCTCGCCTTTCAAAACCGGGGAATCGGGACGCGCGTTTGGCAGTGCATCGAGGCGTCCTATCCCGAAACGCGCGTGTGGGAAGCGGAAACGCCCCTGTATTCGCGCCGCAATCAGCATTTCTACATCGACAAATGCGGCTTTGCGGCCGTCGCGATGCGCGACCCGCAGGACGAGGAGCACGGCATGTTCTTGCTGCAAAAGCGCATGCCCGGATGGGCAGAGGAAATTTAGGAAGCTATGGAGCGATCGATTTTGGAACTCTTCTGCCAAATCGTCGAGGCGGGGAGCTTTGCGCAAGCAGCGCACATCCTGCATATGCACCAGATGCGATTGGAGTTGCTCTTTTCCCGCGTGGAACGAGAACTTGGCGTCTGCCTTGCGGACACGCAGACCGGGGAGATTCGTTTGAACCCCACAGGAGCGCGGTTTTACGACAGGGTCCGGCAGGCGCTCGGAGAGATCGCCGACGCCGAGGCGGAAGCCCGGTCGCGGCAGCCGCAGTTGGAGGGCGTATTGCACCTCGCGCTGGCGGAGATACCGCCAGAGATCTTCCGCCTTGTCCTGCAGTTTGCCCGGGAATGTCCGGGCGTGAACCTGCGGCTCCTGCCTAGGAAGGCCGATTGGGCGCAGGCGGATTTCTTCCTGCACGGCGACCTGGCTACGCCGTCGCCAAAGTTCCGGCGGCTGCCGCTGTGCCAGGAGGAGATGCTGCTCGCGATCTCGGCGGCGCACCCTTGGGCGCAGCGGAAGGAAATTCCGGCTGCCCTCTTGTGCGGGGAGGCCTTTTTTCTGCCGGACCCGGGCCTGTACAGCTTTTCGGAATGCGCCCGAGCCTTCCTGAAGCCGCTTGGCGCAATGCTCACGGGGTGGGCGCCCGCGCTGGAGACGCTATACGGCTTTGTCCGCGAGGGCGCGGGCTTTTCCCTCTGCCCCGCCGGGGCGGCGGACAGTCTGCGCGGAAGGGGAGTCGCCCTCCTCCCGATCCGGGAGCCTGCACCGGTGCAAAGCTATTCCCTCTCCTGGCGCAAGGGTGTGCCGCTCTCGCCCGCAGCGCACCGCTTTTTGCAATGCGTACAGGATTTTTACAAGACAGAGGAAGGGCGAGAAAGGGAAACGTGCGCGCGCGGCGGTAAGGAGCTTTCCCATTCAGAGCATATTGCACAAGGCAGCTTGCATCTGCCTGCCCCTTTTCCGGAAATTTGAATATGCAAATCCCCCGATGCGAGCGTTCTGCACCGGGGGCGTTCTATATAAAAAAGGAAGGCGCATTGCTGCGCCTTCCGCGGGGGCGGCCGGGCCGCCCAATCCCTCTCATTTCCTTGTGCCCGATCGTTATGCGTCGTTGCGCTTTTCGGCGATCTCCTTTTGCAGCGCCGCAATGAAGTCTGCGGGGGCCTGGCTCCCGAGGTCGCCCGCCTTGCGGCCACGCACCGAGATTGTGCCCGTCTCGGCTTCCTTCGGCCCGCAGATCAGCATGTACGGCACCTTTTCCACCTGCGCCTCGCGGATCTTGAAGCCGATCTTTTCGGTGCGGGTGTCCAGCTCTGCGCGGATGCCCGCGGCCTTGAGCTGCTGGAAGATGCCCTCCGCATAGTCCATCGTCTTGTCCGAAATGGGCAGCACCTTGACCTGCACCGGCGCGAGCCATGCCGGGAACGCGCCCGCATAGTGTTCGATCAGGATGCCGATGAAGCGCTCGATGGAGCCGAACGCGACGCGGTGAATCATGATCGGGCGATGCGGTTCGCCGTCCGGCCCGATGTACTCCGCCTCAAAGCGCTGCGGGAGCTGGAAATCCAGCTGGATCGTGCCGCACTGCCAGGTCCGGCCGAGCGAGTCCTCTAGGTGGAAGTCGATCTTGGGGCCATAGAACGCGCCGTCGCCTTCGTTAATCACATAAGGCAGGCCGAGGTCGTCGAGCGCCGCCTTGAGGCCATTCGTCGCCATTTCCCAATCTTCGTCGCTGCCCATGCTGTTTTCCGGGCGCGTGGACAGCTCGACATGGTATTTGAACCCGAAGAGGCTATATACCTCGTCGATGAGCTTGGCCACGCCCTTGATCTCGGAGGGAATCTGCTCGGGCGTCATAAAGATGTGTGCGTCGTCCTGCGTGAAGCAGCGCACGCGGAACAGACCGTGCAGCGCGCCGCTCATCTCGTGCCGGTGCACGATGCCAAGCTCGCCCATGCGCAGCGGCAGGTCCTTGTAGGAATGGATCTGCGATTTATAAACCAGCATCCCACCCGGGCAGTTCATCGGCTTGATCGCGAAATCCTGCTCGTCGATGACGGTAGTGTACATGTTTTCCTTATAGTGATCCCAATGGCCGGAGGTCTCCCACAGCTTGCGGCTCAGCATGATCGGCGTGGAAATCTCCACATAGCCCGCCTTTTCGTGGATCTCGCGCCAATAGGCGAGCAGCGTGTTTTTGAGCACCATGCCCTTCGGCAGGAAAAACGGGAAGCCGGGACCTTCGTCCGCCATCATGAACAGGCCGAGTTCCTTGCCGAGCTTCCGGTGGTCGCGGCGCTTGGCCTCCTCGATGCGCGCGAGGTGCTCTTCCAGCATGCTCTTCTTGGGGAAGCTCGTGCCGTAGATGCGCGTAAGCATCTGATTATGCTCGTCGCCGCGCCAATACGCCCCGGCGATGGAGGTGAGCTTAATTGCCTTGACCGGCTTGGTGGTCATAAGGTGCGGGCCGGCGCACAGGTCGACGAATTCACCCTGTTCATAGAAGCTTAGTTCCGCATCCTCGGGCAGATCCAAAATGAGCTGTACCTTATACGGCTCGCCGCGCTTTTCCATGAGCGCGATTGCCTCGGCGCGGGGCAGCGTGAACCGCTTGATCTCGAGGTTTTCCTGCGCGATTTTGGTCATTTCCTTTTCGATCTTTTCGAGATCCTCGGGCTTTAGGGGTTCGGCAAATTCAAAGTCATAGTAGAAGCCGTCTTTGATGGCCGGGCCGATGGCCAGCTTGGTCGCCGGGAACAGGCGCTTGACCGCCTGCGCCAGGATGTGCGAGGTCGTGTGCCGGAACGCCGCGGCGCCCTTTTCGTCCTCGAAGGTAAGCACGCCGAATTCCGCATCCTCTGCAATCGGGGTGCGCAGGTCCTCGACCTCTCCGTTCACGCTGACGGCGCAGGCCGCGCGCGCCAGGCCCTCGCTGATCTGCCGGGCGATGTCCAATCCGGACTGTCCGGCGGCAAATTCGCGGCTCTCGCCGCCCTTGAGCTTCAACAACATAGGATTCTCCTTTCGCAGCATCGCGCCGCGTCGTTTGATTTCGGGAATACAAAAAGTCCCCTTGCAACAATGCAAAGGGACGACTTTTCACACAAAGCGCAAAAAAACCGCGGTTCCACCCCGCTTCCCCATCCGACAGTTACCATACATGGGGCGCTCAATATAGGCCGATAACGGAGCCTGGCCGGGTTGTTACCGCTCAGAGGTGGTCTTCCATCCCGCTTCCTTTGGGGCGCTTGCAGCACCCGACCGGGGCGCCCCTCTCTTCAAAGGAACGAAGGGATGTACTCTTCTCTTCCTCGCTTGCTTTTTTGTCTATTTACAGTATAGCGCGGCAGGAGGGGGTTGTCAAGGGGGGCAAAACGGCGGAGGCGCATTTTCCGCACTTGAAAAACATCGGCGGACATAGTACAATTTTCTTAAAAAATTACTCGTTTTCGCAACGCAAGGGAGGCCCAAATTATGCAGCTTTTGGAAGAAAAGATCGCGCAGTGCGGCAGGATTTTGCCGGGCGATGTCTTAAAGGTCGACAGCTTTTTGAATCATCAGATCGACATTTCGCTCTATCAGGCCATGGGGCAGGAATTTGCCCGCCGCTTTGCCGGCCGGCCGATCAACAAGATCCTCACGATCGAGGCCAGCGGCATCGGGCTGGCGTGCATCACCGCGCAGTATTTTCACAATGCGCCCGTCGTCTTTGCCAAAAAGAACAAATCGAACAATGTGGGCAGCGATTTT
>CAOKKG010000017.1 GCA_948468985.1 uncultured Eubacteriales bacterium
AAAATTGTGCAGAACATCCCGCCCCTGCGCAAGGGAGATCTCTCGCTCAATACAGGTCCGTCCGGCGCTGTGCGAGGTATTCCAAATTCTCGTCCGCATGATCCGCCGCCGGGAGGTCGGCAAAGAGGATCGCTTCTTCCTCCTCGCCTGCTGTCAACACAACTCCCTCGGCGTCCACCGCCTCACTGCGCCCGCAATAGGTGAAATCCCCTTCCTGTCCCACCGCGTTGACATATGCAAAGGGCAAGTGGTTTTCGATCGCCCGCGCCCGGACGAGCAGGGCATGCAGCTCGGTATACGGGTGCATGTTCGCGCTGATGCCGAGCAGCAGCTCCGCCCCCGACAATGCAAGTCGGCGGCTCACCTCTGGGAATTCGATGTCATAGCAAATCTGCATGCCCACACGCCCCAGTGTCGTGTCAAACGCCGCAATTCTCCCTCCCGGCGCAAACTGCGCCTTGTCCACCTCGCCAAAGCGGTGCGTTTTGTGGTATATCCCGGCAAGACTGCCGTCCCGATCCAAAAAGGCCGCCGCGTTGTACACTTTCCCGTCCGCCGCCCGGTGCGGGAAGCCCATAACGATGGCGATGTTCCGTTCCGCCGCGCATTGCCGCAGCACCGCAAGGGCGCTCGCCTCCACCGGCATCGCAAAAGCCTCCACCGCCTCGCCCAGCACATAGCCCGTCAAGAACATCTCCGGAAAGAGGATGACTTCCGCCCCCGCGTCCGCTGCCTTGCCCGCCGCGTCCACCGCTGCCTGTAAATTGTCCTCCAGTAAAAACGGGCGGGAGGCAATCTGCGCCAGTGCGACTTTCCAATTCGTCCGCATACTTCCTCCTTCTTCCTTTCAAAACATAAAAAATGCGACCCAATCGCTTGAGCCGCATTTTCGTTTCTTAAAGTTCGATGCGCTGCATCACAGCCTGCGCCTGCTCCACATCCTCACTCGTCGCCTCGCGGTATTTCGCATAGGCGTATTCCATGTGCAGATCCTCGTATTTGTGGATGCACAGCTTGCGGAACGGCAGGAATTTGATGCGTTCCAACCCGGCATAGACCATGAGCCGCTTTAGCGCGCCGAGGTGAGCCTCGTCGTCGTTGCAACCCGGCACCAGCACATTGGTGAGCAGCACGGGCGTGCCCTCTTCCTTGCATGCCGCCACAAATTCATACACCTTTGGCGAAATCTCCTCGTCCTGATTTTTGACATCCAGGATGATGTATTCCGACAGTGCGATGAGTTCGCGGTCGATCAGGTGTCCGTTGGATTCGATGCAGACCTTCATGCCCTCTGCCGCGAGCCGCCGGAGCAGCTCCCTGCAAAATTCTGCCTGCATAAAGGGCTCTCCACCCGAAAGCGTCACCCCACCCTTGCGGACATATGGTTTATACCGCACTAGGCGATTCACCAGCTCGTCAAGCTCGATCATCCGTCCCTTGGTATAGAGCGTTTCCGGATTCTGGCAGAAGCCACAGCGCAGGTTGCAGCCATTGAAGAATACAACGCTGCGCAGGCCCCTCCCGTCTACCGCAGATCCGTGATAGAGCGAATCAATACATGCCTCACACTTTCTCATGATAGGTGCGCTGCAAGATCTCCATCTGCTGCTCGCGCGTCAACTTGTGGAAGTTGACAGCATAGCCGGAAATACGGATCGTCAGGTTCGGATACTTATCCGGATTCTCCATCGCTTCGACCAGCTTGGAACGGTCGAGAACATTGACATTCAGGTGATGCGCCAACTGGAGGAAGTACCCGTTGATCATCTCGACCAGGTTGTCAATACGTTCTTCCTTGCTCTCGCCAAGGGTCGGCGGCAGGATGGAGAAGGTGTTGGAAATGCCATCGCGGCAGCACGCGTACGGCAGCTTCGCAACAGAGTTGAGCGAAGCCAGCGCACCGGAGCTGTCTCTGCCATGCATCGGGTTTGCGCCCGGTGCAAACGGCATACCCTTGCGGCGGCCGTCCGGCGTGTTACCCGTCTTCTTGCCATAGACGACATTGGAGGTGATCGTCAACACGGACAGCGTGTGCTCGGAATCGCGATAGGTCGGGTTCTTCTTGAGCTCTTCGCTGAAGTCGTGCAGAACCTGCACCGCAATGCTGTCAACGCGGTCATCGTCATTGCCGTATTTCGGGAAATCGCCCTCGATCTTGAAGTCTTCGATGAGGCCGGATTCGCCCTTAATCGGCGTTACCTTTGCATACTTGATGGCGGACAGGGAGTCAGCGATAACCGACAGACCTGCGACGCCGCATGCCATGAAGCGATGTACTTCGGAATCGTGAAGCGCCATCTGGATCTTCTCATAGGCATATTTATCGTGCATGTAGTGGATGACATTGAGCGTGTTGATATACAGGCTGCACATCCAGGTCTGATACTTCTTGAAGGCTTCCATGACTTCGTCATAGTTGAGGACGCCGTCAAAGACCTTGCCTTCCGGCGCAATCTGCATGCCGGCCACTTCGTCGCGGCCGCCGTTCAGCGTGAGCAGCAGCAGCTTTGCCAGGTTGCAGCGTGCACCGAAGAACTGCATCTGCTTGCCAATCTTCATCGCGGATACGCAGCAGGCGATGCCGTAATCGTCGCCATAGATCGGGCGCATCAGATCGTCGTTCTCGTACTGGATGGAGTCTGTGTCGATGGATACCTGCGCGCAGAACTTCTTGAAGCCCTCCGGCAGCTTATCCGACCAGAGAACTGTGATGTTCGGCTCCGGCGCGGTGCCCAGGTTATAGAGTGTGTTCAGCACGCGGAAGGAGTTTTTGGTGACCAGCGTGCGGCCATCTTCGCCCATACCGCCGACGCTTTCCGTCGTCCAGGTCGGGTCGCCCGAGAACAGGTTGTTGTATTCCGGCGTGCGCAGCTGACGGCTCAAGCGCAGCTTGATAATGAAGTCGTCCATCAGCTCCTGCGCCGCTTCTTCGGTCAGGGTGCCGTTCTTGATATCACGCTCGATATAGATGTCGAGGAAGGTGCTCACACGGCCAAGGCTCATCGCCGCACCGTTCTGTTCCTTAATCGCAGCGAGGTACGCAAAGTAGGTCCACTGAATCGCTTCCTTTGCGTTTGCAGCCGGCATGCTGATGTCCACGCCATAGCTCTGCGCCATTTCCTTCAATTCCTGGAGGGACTGGATCTGCTCGAACAATTCTTCGCTCGCGCGGATGTTGTCCGCCGTCATTGCCTTTTCGCCGTAGGCCAGCTTATCCGCCTTCTTCTGCTCGATCAGGCGATCCACGCCATACAGCGCCACGCGGCGATAATCGCCGATGATACGGCCGCGGCCGTATGCATCCGGAAGGCCGGTCAGGATGCCTGCCTTGCGGGCAGCGCGCATCTCGGGCGTATACACACGATAAACGCCGTCGTTGTGCGTCGTCTTATACTTGAAGTAGTTCTCGATCTGCTCGGACAGCTCATAGCCATAGGCTTCGCAGGCCTGACGCGCCATGCGGATGCCGCCGAACGGGTTGACGCCTCTCTTCAGGGGGCGATCCGTCTGCAAGCCGACAATCAGCTCCAGATTCTTGTTGATATAGCCCGGCTTATAGCCCGTCAGCGTGGAGACCGTATAGGTGTCGATGTCCATGACGCCGCCGTAGTCCTGCTCCAGCTTGAGCATGGCGTTGACATCCTCCATCAAACGCTCCGTACGCTTGGTCGGCCCCGCCAGGAAGGACTGATCCCCCGTATACGGTGTATAGTTCTTCTGGATAAAATCCGCCGTGTTAATCTCGTCTTCCCACTTGCCGCCGACAAATCCATTCCATTGTTCTGCTTGCATGGTTTCAATCTCCTTTGCATCAATTTCCAAGCCATTTATGCGTCGATGCACATGGCCGCCCCACCGGTTTCCCGGAAGAGTCCGTTTCCAAATCCCCTGCGCCTCATATCCATTTTCACATGGACTGTCCGCGCATAAATTGCCGAATCGATGAATCTAGAATATCTATCCTCGTATATATTGACTTTACCCCATCCCATGCATTCCTGCAATTCGTTTTTGGAGTCCCCGTCATATATATTTACATATAAGATGGATCACTCATCGATTACATCCTTATTGTAGCACGCCATCGCCATTTGAAGTGTTGCAAAAGCAACGGAATTAAAGATTTTTCCACCCATTTTACACTTTTTTCACAGGACGCAAAAGGGACCGCGCGCCCGGCGGCCCCATTTTCTTCTTTTCCTTAGAGCAGGATGCACAGCACCCCGGCATCGGCCTCGTTGACCATGCGCCCCATGGCCTCGCGCAGCTTTTCGCGCGCCTCCTCGGGGATGCCTGCCATCTTGCTGTTCAGCCCGTCCTGCACAATCTGATAGATGGACTTGCCGAATAGATCGATTTCCCACAGCTTTGCCGGGTCCTCCGCATACTGCGCCGCCAGGTAATCCACGAATTCGCGGCTCTGGCTCTCCGTCCCGACCGTGGGACTGACCTCCGTCCCCACCTCCACACGGATGAGGTGCAGGCTGGGCGCACTCGCCCGGAGCCGCACGCCATACCGGCTTCCCTGCTTCACAAGCACCGGCGCCTCCAGCGCCATTTCCTCCATCGCCGGGCGGACGATGCCGTACCCGTTCGCCTCCACCTCCTGCAGCGCCCCGGCCAGCCGGTCATATTCGCGCTTGGCGGCCGTGAGCTCGCGCATGAGCGACATCAAATGCCCGTCGTCCTCAATCTCGCACCCACATTCCTGCCCCAGGATCTCATAAAACAGCGCCTGCTGCAAATCCAGATCGACGCGGATGCTGCCCTCGCCGGGGAGGATCTCCGCGATCGCCGCGCGCCGCACCCGCGCGTCCTCCTCAAACGGACGGGTCAATGCTGGAAAGTCCTTCATCGCCGCCACGCCGTCCGTCGTCTCGTCGACCTGCCGCCAGATCTCGCGGAACAGCCAATGTTCCCGTCCGAGCGCGCATAGCCAACCCGGCACCTCATAGACGATCCGCCGCACCGGGAATTCATAGAGGATATCCGACAGCAGGCGGTTCAGATCGTCGCGCCCCATGTGCAGCACATCCATGCGCACGACGCCAACGCCGTATTTCTCGCTCAGTTGCGTCTGCAATGCCTGCGCCTCCGCACTCTGCGGCGCGGCAGAATTAAGCACGATGACGAACGGCTTGCCGATCTGCCGCAGCTCCGAGACCACCCGTTCCTCGGCCGCGACATAGTTTTCCCGCGGGATGCCCGCGATCGTGCCGTCCGTCGTCATCACCACGCCGATGGTCGCGTGTTCGTCGATCACTTTCTTGGTGCCCATTTCCGCCGCCTGTTCGAACGGGATGTCCTCCGCCACCCACGGCGTCTTGACCATGCGCGGCGCACCTGCCTCGTTCTGCCCCAGCGCCCCGGGGATCAGGTACCCCACGCAGTCCACCATGCGGATAGACAGTTCCGTCTTGCCGTCGATATCGATCGAAACAGCCTCGCCGGGCACGAATTTCGGCTGCGTCGTCATGACCGTCCGCCCCGCGCCGCTCTGCGGCAATTCGTCGACAATGCGCTGCTTTTCGTGTTCATCCTCGATGCGCGGCAGCACCAAGAGCTCCATCAAATTGCGGATAAAGGTCGATTTTCCCGTCCGGACGGCGCCAACGACGCCGAGGTAGATATCGCCTCCCGTCCGCTCCGAAATATCCTTATATACATCATACGCCTGCATAGGTTCTCCTCCTGCTCCGCGGTCTGCGATTTCTTCTTAGGAAGAATATATGCCCCGCGGCGGGAGAACATACCGCCCCCCTGGGCGCACTTTTTGCAACGCAAAAATCACCGGGTCCGCTCCTTTGAGAACGCCCGGTGAATGTCCGCCTCTGTCAATTGTCTGTTTCGTCCGCCGCCCGTTTACGCCTTTTTCTTCGGCGTGATTTTGTTTTCCTTCCCCTGGAGGAGGCGCTTGATGTTTTCCCGGTGCCCCACAAAGGTGAGGATGGTAAGCACCAGCAGCGCCCACTTGAGCGGCTGACCCACGAGATCCGGGAAAATCACCCAGACCATCAAGCTCTCCAGTGTGAAGCCCAACAGCGACCCGATGGACACGATTCCTGTGAGCGCGACAACGAGGATGGCGATCAGGTAGACCACAAGGCTCGGAAGCGGCGCCACGGCCAGCATCGCCCCCATCGAGGCCGACACGCCCTTGCCCCCGCGGAATCCGTAATAGACGGGGAAGCTGTGCCCAAGCACGACGGCCACCGCCGCAATTGCCGCGCCGAGGTCGCCGCCCGCCCATTTGCCGAGTAGCGTCGCCGCCGCCCCCTTCAGCATGTCCAGCCCAAAGGTCGCGAGCCCCGCGGCCCATCCGAAATTGCGCACCATGTTCGACGCCCCGGCGTTGCCGCTGCCGAATTGGCGGACATCCTTCTTTTCCACATGACGGGAGATGATGAGCGCCGGCGAAACGCTCCCAATCAGATATGCGCCGAGCGCGATGGCGATGAAGCGAAGTATTGGCATAATCGATGTCCTCCTTGCCGGCGTTTAATCGTTCCGGTTCTCGTTGCGGTTGCGGACCATCATGCGGATGGGCGTGCCCGAAAAATCAAAGGTCTTGCGCAGATAGTTTTTCAGATAGCGCTCATAGGAATAATGCATGAGCTTCACATCGTTGACGAACAGCACAAAGGTGGGCGGGCAGGTCGAAACCTGCGTCGCATAGTAGATGCGCAGCCGCCGGCCGCCGCTCGTCGGGGGTTCCGCTGCGGCGATTGCCTCGCGGATGCAGTCGTTCAACAGCCCCGTGCTGATGCGCCGGTTGGCGTTTTCCAGGCACTGTTCCATGAGCGGGAACAGCTTGTCCACCCGCTGCCCGGTCTTGGCAGAGATATAGATCTGCGGCGCATAGGTCATAAATGCCAGATCGACCTCGATGTCCTTTTTGTACTTCTCGATGGTATAGGTGTCCTTTTCCACTGCGTCCCACTTGTTGACGACGATGATGGAGGGCTTGCCCTCCTCGTCCACATACCCTGCGATTTTGACATCCTGCTCGGTAATGCCCTGTTCGGCGTCGATGAGCGTCAACACAATGTCCGCCCGGCGCACCGCCGCGAGGGATCGGATCACGCTATAGCGTTCGACCGAATCGCGCTCAATCTTTCCCTTTTTGCGCATGCCCGCCGTATCCGTCAGGATGTACTTCTTCCCGTCGCGATAAAACGGCGTGTCGATCGCGTCGCGCGTCGTCCCCGGGATGTCGCTCACAATGCTGCGCTGCTGCCCCAGGATTTTGTTCACCAGGGAGGACTTGCCGACATTCGGCTTGCCCACAATGGCAATATAGGTGGCGTCCTCCTCCGGTTCCTGCACGCGGTCAAAATAGGAAACGATCTCGTCTAAGAGGTCGCCGAGTCCCAAGCTCTGTTCGGCTGAGATCTCGTGCACCGCGCCGATGCCAAGGTTATAAAAATCGTACACGCTTTCCTGATCGTGCTTGTTTTCCACCTTGTTGACAGCCAGCACCACCGGCTTGTCCGTCCGGCGCAGCATATCCGCGACCTCGTAATCCGCGCTCACCAACCCCGCCTTGGCATCCGTTAAAAACAGGATGACATCCGCCGCCTCCATGGCCATTTCCGCCTGCCGTCGCATCTGCGCCAGGATGATGTCCTCGCTTTCCGGTTCGATGCCGCCGGTGTCCACCAGTACAAATTGATACCCCAGCCATTCCGCGTCCTGAAAGATCCGATCGCGCGTCACGCCCGGCGTGTCCTCGATAATTGCAATGCGCCGCTTGCAGATTTTATTGAATAAGGTCGATTTCCCCACATTGGGGCGGCCTACGATGGCCACCAGAGGTTTTGCCATGTTCCTTCCTCCTCAAAGATTGTCGTTTTTTGCAAATGCCTGCACAAAGCTATACCCGTCCGGATCGATCGGGCGGCAGGCGACGCCCAGCGTTCCCGAAAGTTCTTGAAGCGTCATATCGTCTAAAAAAGTATCCTGCCGGTCGCGCAGCATCGTGTTACTTAAGAGCAGACATTCGCCGAGCGGCTTGCCCGCAAGCGCCCGAGCGATGTCCCCGCCCGTGAGCAGCCCCGTGACCGTCACGGTATGTCCGAAAAATTCGTTGACCACAGGGTATACATAGATGTGCGTGCCGTATTGCGCCTCACACAGGCGCGCCGCCCGTTCGATATACGGCGCGGCGTCCACCCCCGTGACGATGGAGGCCTCGCGGTAGCGCGGCGCCCGCCCGAAGGCCCCGATCGTCTCGCGCACATCCTGATTGAACAGCGAGACCATGCCCACGCCGTCCTCCAGCTGCGAAAAGTCCTCGTATTCCTCGGTCGGCGGGAATTCCCGATGCGCGCGGATGTACAATTCGTCCGCGCAGAACACGAACCGCGTGCCATATTCTGCGTACAGCTTCTTTTGCCACTTTTCCGCGATGTCGATGATGTCGCTGGCCGTCTTGGGGTCCAAAATGTCCAACGGACAAAGCCCCTCGCGATGTCCCGTGAGCCCGACCGGCACCAACGCCAGGCTCATGGCGTTGGGCATCAGGGGTGCAAGGTCGGCAATCGTCTTTTCCAGCACTGCGCCGTCGTTATATCCCTTACAGATCACGGCCTGACAATTGAAATAGATCCCCGCCTCCTTGAGCCGCCGCAGCCGGTCCAGGATCCCCCGGCCGCGCGGCTGCTGCAACATCTGCGCGCGCACCTCGTCATCCGTCGCATGGACGGAGATGTATAGCGGCGACACCTTGCGCTTCAAAATGCGCTCGAATTCCTGTTCAGGCACATTGGTGAGCGTCACATAGTTGCCCATGACGAAGGACATCCGCCAATCGTCGTCCTTGAAATACAGGCTCTTCCGCATGCCCTCCGGCAATTGGTCAACGAAGCAAAACAAGCACTTGTTCACGCAGGCACGGCATTTGCCGACGCCATCTCCCTCAAACGCGATGCCCAGCGGCTCGGTCTCGTCCTTTTCGATCGAGACCTGATATTCCTCGCCGTCCGGCCGCACAATCGTCATGTCCAGCTCCGGCATCGCCTCGAAATAGATAAAATCCACAAAATCCCGGACGCGCTCGCCATTTATATGCGTCAGGCGGTCGCCCACGGCGATGCCCAGCCCTTCGGCAATGCTGTCCTCCAGCACCAGGCTGACCGTCAAAGCCATACCCGTCTCCTTTCGTCTGTTCTCCCCCGCCCGCGGGTCAGAGGATATACTTTTCCATGCTTTCCGCCTGCCAGTCGTCCGCCGTGTGCTGCCGGACATAGTCCGCGTCGATCGACAATTCGACCGGCGGGTCGACATTGCCCGCATTAAACGAAATGTCCTCCAACACGCCTTCCAGGATCGTGTGCAGCCGCCGCGCGCCCAGGTTTTCCTGCAAATGGTTGCACCGGTCGGCATATTCCGCGATGGCGGAAATGGCGTCGTCGCTAAAGGAAAGCCGCACGCCGTCCGCCGCGAGCAGGGCGGTATACTGTTTCAACAGGGCGTTTTCCGGCTGCGTCAGGATTTTTTCAAATTCTTCCTTGCCGAGCGGATCCAGCTGCACGCGGATGGGGAAGCGCCCCTGTAATTCCGGCAAAAGATCCTCCACGCGCGAAACATGGAACGCCCCCGCCGCGATAAAGAGCATGTAATCCGTCTTGACCGGGCCGTATTTGGTGTTGACCGTGCTCCCCTCGACGAGCGGGAGGATGTCCCGCTGCACGCCCTCGCGGGAAATGTCCGGCCCGTGGCCCGCTTCCTTTCCCGCGACCTTGTCGATCTCATCCAAAAAGATAATGCCAAACTGTTCCGCCCGATAGACGGCCGTCTCGGTCACCTCATCCATGTCGACGAGCTCCTCTGCCGCCTCGGCCTCTAGGATGCGCCACGCCTCGCGGACGCTCACGCGCCGCGTCTTTTTCTTGGGCGGGAGGATGCCGGAAAACATCTCGCCCATGTTGATCTCCGAGCTCATGCCCGCAATCTCGATGCCGATGCCGCCGCTGTCCTCTACCTCGATTTCGATGCGCTGTTCCTCGAGCGCGCCGCTTTCAAGCTGCGCCGCCAATTCCTCGCGGCGGGAAAGCCGCGTCCTTTTCTGTTCCTCCGTCTCGCTTTCTGCCGCCGGGAGCGCCGGTGCGCCGAAGATCATCTGCAGCGGGTTGCCCGTCGGCGCCTTCTTGGGCTTGCCGTGCTGGAGGATGTCCAAAAGCTTCTCCTCCGCCATCGCCTTTGCCTGCGCCGCCACGGTCTGCTGCCGCGCCTTTTTGACCATGCGGATAGAAACCTCCACCAGATCCTTCACGATGGATTCCACATCGCGTCCCACATAGCCCACCTCGGTGAATTTGGTCGCCTCGACCTTCAAAAAGGGCGCGTCCACAAGCTTTGCAAGCCGCCGGGCGATCTCCGTCTTGCCGACGCCCGTCGGACCCACCATGAGGATGTTCTTGGGCGTCACCTCGGCCTGTTCCTCTTCCGAAAGCAGGCTGCGGCGATACCGGTTGCGCAGTGCGATGGCCACCGCCCGCTTGGCTGCCTGCTGACCGATGATGTATTTATCCAGCTCCGCCACGACTTGCTTCGGGGTCAATTCCGCCATGCTCACACCTCCTCAACCGTAATGTGATCGTTCGTGTATACGCAGATCCCAGACGCGATCTTAATCGCCTTATAGGCAATCTCCTGCGCGGGAAGCTCGGTATTCTCATACAGCGCTGTCGCCGCCGCATAAGCATACGACCCGCCGGAGCCGATGGCGAGCACCCCCGCGTCCGGGCGGATGACCTCCCCCGTGCCGGATACAAGCAAAAGTTCCTGCGCGTCCGCTGCGATAAGCATCGCCTCCAGCTTGCGCATCGCCTTGTCGCTGCGCCATTCCTGCGCCAGCGCCACCGCCGCGCGTTCCAGGCTGCCGCTGTACTGTTCCAATGTTGCCTCGAACCGTTCCGAGAGCGTAAAGGCGTCCGCCACTGAACCGGCAAAGCCGACCACGACCTGTCCGTGATAGATGCGCTTGACCTTCACCGCGCCGTGTTTGAACACGGTGCTCTCCCCCATCGTGACCTGTCCGTCGCCCGCGACGGCCGTGTGCCCGTCCCGGTGCACCGCCACGATCGTCGTTCCTCGAAATTCACTCATTTGCGTTCTCCTCCACCGCCCCGGCTGTGCCCGGGCGGAATGCCCGCACCTGCGCCGCATAGGGCTCCAATGCCGCAAGCGCCTCGCGCGCGACCTGCTCGCGCTTGTCCGCCTTTTTGCGGAAGCGGCCCTGCGGCTCCTCCATGATGCCAAAGGTGATGTTCATCGGCTGAAAATCCGCCGACGCGCTGCTGCTCACATAGGCCGCGAGCGCGCCGATCGCCGTCTTAGCCGTGAGGCGCGGGATCGGCTCGCCAGCCCATTGATAGGCTGCGCACAGCCCCGCGTACAGCCCGCTGGCCGCCGATTCGACATAGCCCTCCACACCCGTCATCTGCCCCGCAAAAAAGATGTCCGGATTGCTGCGCAGGCGGTAGCAGCCGTCTAAGAGCCGTGGCGAATCCAGGTAGGTATTTCGGTGCATGACGCCGAGCCGCGTGAATTCCGCATGTTCCAGCCCCGGGATCATGGAAAACACCCGTTTCTGCTCCGGGAATTTCAAATGCGTCTGGAAGCCCACGATGTTGAACATGCGCCCCTCGGCATCCTCCTTGCGCAGCTGCACGACGGCATAGGGCATCTTTTCGCCTTCGCGCGCCAGCCCGACCGGCTTGCACGGCCCGAACAGCAGCGTCTGATACCCGCGCTTGGCCATCACTTCGATGGGCATGCACCCTTCAAAGACGCCCTCCTGCTCAAAGCCCTTCATTTCGACACATTCCGCGCTCACCAATGCCTCGTAAAAGGCATCGAACTGCGCCCGATCCATCGGGCAGTTGATATAGTCGCTGCCGCGCTCATAGCGCGAGCCCCAAAATGCCTTCTGCATGTCGATGCTTTCGCCCAGCACAATCGGCGCCGCCGCGTCAAAAAAGTGCAGCTGCTCCCCGCCGATTTCCCGGGAAATGGCGTCGAACAAGGCTTCCGAAGTGAGCGGCCCCGTCGCGACAATAGTGATCCCCGGGTATCCCGCGAGGTGCGTCACCTCTTGCTCTACCACCGTGATGCACGGGTGATTGCGAAGGTAGTTTGTAATATAATCCGAAAAGGCGTATCGATCCACCGCCAGCGCGCCGCCCGCGGGGACGCGGCAGGCCTCCGCCGCCCGCATGATGAGCGACCCCACTCGCCGCATTTCCTCCTTCAAGAGTCCTGCGCCATTGGCCAGCCGATCCGACCGAAGCGAATTGGAACACACGAGTTCCGCAAACCCGTCGGAATGGTGCGCCGGGCTTTTCTTGCCCGGCTTCATTTCGTACAGCCGCACGGGGATCCCCCGCTCGGCGAGCTGAAAGGCTGCTTCCGCGCCCGCCAGCCCGGCGCCGATGATTCTCACTGCGTTAGGCATTTTCCTCTTCCTTTTTGGGTTTCTGATTGGTTGGGCACTGTTCGTTGCCGCATTTTTTGTACACGGCCTTGCCTCGCCCGCGCTTTAGGACCATATAGCTTCCGCAGACCGGGCACTTTTCCTCGATCGGCATATCCCACGACACGAAGTCGCACGCCGGATAGTTCGCACATCCATAGAAGATGTTGCCCTTCTTGGACCGCTTCTGCACGATTTCTCCCCCGCATTTCGGGCAGGGAACGGCGATCTTCTGCTGGATCGCCTTGGTATTCTTACAGGTCGGATAGTTCGGACAGGCGATGAATTCGCCGAAACGCCCCGTTTTATATACCATCTCCGCCCCGCAAAGCTCACATTTGATGCCGGCCGGCCGATCGGGGATCTTGATTTGTTCCACCTCGGCCTCCGCCTTTTTGAGTTCCTGTTCAAAGGGGCCGTAGAAATCCCGGATGATCCCCTTCCAATCCTTTCCGTCGCTTTCGACGGTGTCCAGCTTTTCCTCCATGTCCGCCGTGAATTCCACATTGACGATGTCCGGAAAGCTCTTTTCCATGATCTCGGTCACGATCTCGCCCAATTCCGTCGGGACGATCATTTTCTTTTCCTTTTTGACATACTTGCGGTCCAAAATGGTCGAGATGGTCGGCGCATAGGTAGACGGGCGGCCAATGCCGAGCTCCTCCAGCGTGTGCACGAGCGATGCCTCGGTGTAGCGCGCGGGCGGCGAGGTGAAGTTCTGCTTGGGCGTGATCTCCCGGGCCAGGCAGTGGTCACCTTCGCCCATCGGCGGCATCGAAAGGTTGACCTTTTCATCGCTCGGGGCTTCCTCTTCCTTATAGACCGCGAGGTACCCCGGGAATTTCAGCTTGGAAAAGCTCGCGCGGAAGGTATATCCCGCCGCATCCAGTGAATAGCTCATCGTGTCATACTTGGCCGGCGCCATCTGGCTCGCGAGGAAGCGCGTATAGATGAGGTTATACAGCTTGTACTGCTCCGCGGTCAGGCAATCCTTGAGGCTCTGCGGCGTGTGCTGCACATAGGTCGGGCGGATTGCCTCGTGCGCGTCCTGCGCATTCTTGCGCCCGGCGTAGATATTTGGCTTGGCGGGGTAGTATTCCGCGCCATAGCGCTCCAAGATCGCCTCCTTGGCCGCCGCACGCGCTTCCTCGGAAATGCGCGTAGAGTCGGTACGCATATAGGTGATGAGGCCGACCGTTTCGCGATCGTTGATCTTGACGCCCTCGTACAGCCCCTGCGCCACCATCATCGTGCGCTTGGTCGTAAAGCCGAGCTTGCGCGCCGCGTCCTGCTGCAGGGTGCTCGTCGTGAACGGCGCATACGCCTTGCGCTGCCGCGTCGACTTCTTGGCCTCTGTGATGGCGAATTCCTGCCCGCGGACAGCGGACAGAATCTCCTGCACCTCCGCCTCGCTCTTGGGGACGAGCTTCTTCTTGCCCTTGCCGAAGAAGGACGCCTCAAAAGCATGCTTGCCCTGCATATCGGTCAGGATCGCCTGAATCGTCCAATATTCCTGCGGCTTGAAATCGCGGATCTCCCTTTCGCGGTCGACGATCAGCTTGACGGTCGAGGACTGCACGCGCCCGGCGCTCAGCCCGCGGCGCACCTTTTGCCACAAAAGCGGCGACAGCTTATACCCCACGAGGCGGTCGAGCACACGGCGCGCCTGCTGCGCATTGACGCGCCCCATGTCGATCTCCCGCGGGTTCTGGATCGCGTGTGTGACGGCCGACTTGGTAATCTCGTTGAACTCGACGCGGTGCACATCCTTTTCTTCCTTGGGGAGCGCCCCCGCGATGTGCCAGGAGATTGCCTCTCCCTCGCGGTCCGGGTCGGTCGCGAGATAGACCTGATCGGCCTGCTTAGCCTGCTTTTTCAGGTCATTTAACAGCGCCGTCCGCCCGCGGATGACGATATACTGCGGCTCAAACCCGCCCTCGATGTCGATGCCCATCTTACTCTTGGGCAGGTCGATGAGGTGCCCGTTGCTCGCCGCGACCTTATACCCCTTCCCCAAAAACTTTTCGATGGTCTTAGCCTTCGCGGGAGACTCCACGATAACCAAATTATATTTTTCTGCCTGTGCCTTCTTGGTTCTAGCCATTCTTCTCCTTCTCCTGCCGTCCCGTCAGAGCTTGAGCCCAAAGGTATTGCCCGGCAGCCTCTCTATGATTCCCCGCAATTCCAGCATGGTGAGCGCCGTACTCACCTCTGCGGCGGGCTTTTCCAGCAGGTCCACGATCTGCTGCATGGAAAAATCGCCCTTTAGAAGCAAATTATATAATTCCCCCTGCAAAAAATCAAGCCCAGGGGGCGGGGGCGGCGCTTCTTTTCGCCGTGCGGCGCCCTTTTTGGCGCCGTCCCAGCCGTAGTATTCCAAAATTTCCTGTGCACAGCAGACCTCCGTCGCACCCATGGACAACAGGCGGTGGATGGTCTCGAAATTCCCGCCGCCGTCGCCGCGGTTCAAAATGAAGATGTCGCGGTTGGCGTCGCAGGCATAGTTGACTGTGATGTTTGCACCGCTGCGCAGTCCGGCCTCGCCCAGCACGACGCCGCCCGCAAGTCCCGCGATGATGCGATTTCGCAGTGGAAAATGCCGCGGGTTCGGCGAACTTCCCGGTGCATATTCGCTCAAAATCAACCCTTCGTCACAGATGCGGGCATACAGCTCCGCATTTTCCTGCGGATAGATCACATCCACCCCACAACCCAGCACCGCAATCGTCCGGCCGCCGGCCTCCAGCGCGCCCCAATGCGCCTGTGTGTCGATGCCCCGCGCCATGCCGGATACGATGGTTACACCCGCTTCCGCCAGGCCGCTTGCCACTTCGCGCGCCGCGGCTGCACCCTTCCTAGAAACATGCCGCGAACCCACCATGGCCAGGCTGCGTTTGGAAAAATTTTCGCCGTTCCCGAGCGCATACAGCACCGCCGGCGGCCGCCAGAGATCTTTTAGAAGCTGCGGATATTCCGGGCTGACCGCCGTCATCACGCGGATGCCCCGACGCTCGATCGCATGGATTTCCTCCTGCAGGAGGTCGAAATTCGCCCGCGCCCGCAGATAAGCGCGCACCTTTTCGGGCAGCCGGAGCCGCCGGTCCAACAGCGCCTCCGGATCGGCAAAGATCTGTTCCAGAGTGTGCCCCGCAGCGGCCACCGCGAAAATGCTGCCGATGCCGACTCCGGGGCAGGAGGCCATCCAGTACCAGTACAGTTCCTTCTGTGTCCGTTCCATCTCAGCCTCCCCAATACTTGCGGTCCAGCGTGCGGTATTGGATCGCCTCGGCCAAGTGCTCCTCGCGAATCTGCGCCTCGCCCGCCAGGTCGGCAATCGTCCGCGCGACCATACGGATGCGCGTATATGCCCGCGCGCTCAGCTTCATGACCGAAAACGCCTGCTGCAGCAGCGCCTGCGCCCCGGGCGACAGTGGGCAATACTCCTCCAAGAGCTCGCCCTTCAGCTGACTGTTGGAAAAGATGCCAGCCGCGCGGTACCGTTCCCGCTGCAGGGTGCGCGCGGTGTCCACCCGACGCTTGACCTCCCGGGAGCTTTCCTCCGCCGCGGGGCGTTCCAATTCCGCATAGCTCGGGCGGGACACCTCGATGTGCAGGTCGATCCGGTCGAGCAGCGGCGAGCTGATGCGCGCCAGGTAGCGGCTAATCTGATGCGGTGTACACCGACATTGCCGTTCTGCATCGCCATAATATCCGCAGGGGCAAGGGTTCATGGACGCAGCCAGCATGAATCGCGCCGGGTATTCCACCTTGGCATTGGCGCGCGCGACCGAGACGAACCCGTCCTCCATCGGCTGCCGCAATGCCTCCAGCGTCTCCCGCCGGAACTCCGGCAATTCGTCCAAAAAGAGCACGCCGCCGTGCGCCAGGCTGACCTCGCCCGGCCGCGCCTTGCTCCCGCCACCGATGAGCGCCGCCATCGACGCCGAGTGATGCGGGCTACGGAAAGGGCGGCTCGCGATCATGGGTTCGCCACGCAGCTCCCCGGCGATGGAGTGAATCTTCGTGATTTCCAACGCCTCTTCAAAGCTCAACTCCGGCATAATTGAAGGAATCGCCCGCGCGAGCATCGTCTTGCCCGCGCCCGGCGACCCGATGAGCAGAATGTTGTGTCCCCCGGCCACGGCAATCTCCATCGCCCGCTTCGCCTGCGCCTGTCCCTTGATGGCGCGGAAATCCACCCCGCCGCCCGGCTGTGCATCCGGCCGGAAGGGCTGCGCCGCGGCATAGGTGGGCTGCCTCTCCCCCTTCAAAATTTCCGCCACCTCGGCCAGTGTCGCCACCGGGATCACCCGGATCCCTTCGACATAGGCGGCCTCCGGCGCGTTTTCCGCCGGAAGGAACACCACTCCCGCCCCGCGCGCCTTGGCGTCGATCACCATAGGAAGGATGCCGCGGATCGGCCGCACCTCTCCGTTCAGGGAAAGCTCCCCGAAAAAGAGCGCATCCGCGAAAGCGCCCGATTCCAGCTGTCCCGAGACCTTGAGCATGCCCACCGCAATCGCGAGGTCATAGATCGGTCCCTCCTTGCGTTGATCAGCCGGTGCCATGTTGACGATGATGCGCCCGGTCGGATAGGCAAATCCGCTGTTGCGCATCGCCGACCGCACCCGTTCGCGGCTCTCCTTGACCGCCGCATCCGGCAGCCCCACGATTTCCCAATACGGGAGCCCGGCCGAGCAGTCCACTTCGATATGCACCGGGTATCCATCGAGGCCGTACAGCCCGCCGCTCCACACGCTTGCCAGCATATCGCGTTCCTTCCTTTCCCTCAGGTTATTTCAAAAATGACATTCTTCCAATAGCGCAGGTGCGCCGGTTTGTCCGAAAAATCCAGTTCTACGACATCGAACCGCGCCGGTTGTTCCCACCCGCCGTGGCGGTATAGGTACAGCCTCGCCGTGCGCAGCAGGGCGCGCTGCTTTTTGGCATCCACCGCCTCCACCCCGCGGCCGAATTCACGCGAAGCGCGCGTTTTCACCTCGATAAAGACCACTTCCCGGCCATCCTGCGCGATGAGGTCGATCTCCCCGCCGCGGATGCGGTAATTGTGTTCGAGGATGCGCATTCCTTTTTTCTGCACATACTCCGCCGCCAGGCGTTCGCCCAGCTCTCCAAGACGCTGCTCAGGTGTTCGCATACAGCTTTTTCAGGAAGCTCCGCCGGTGCAGCGGGCAGGGGCCATAGCGCAAAATCGCCTCGGTATGCGCCGCCGTGCCGTACCCCTTGTGCTTGTCAAAGCCATATTCCGGATATTCTTCCGCATAGGCGCGCATCATGCGGTCCCGCATCACCTTGGCCAGGATGGAGGCCGCTGCGATGGAATACACCTTGGCGTCGCCCTTGATGATCGGCGTATACGGCACGGAGATGTTCAGCCCCGTAATGTAGTCGGTGTACAGCGTGAATGGCGGCGGGAGCTGCTCCACCGCCCGCGCAAAGGCCAGCCGTGTCGCACCCAGGATGTTCTCCCGCTCGATCTCCTCCACCGTGGCGATGCCGATGCCATAGGCAATCGCCCGCATCAAGATCTCTTCATAGAGCGCTTCGCGCTTCTTTTCCGAAAGCTTTTTGGAATCGTTCACCCCGGCGAGGAAGTCCTCCGCCGGGAGAATGACCGCTGCCGCGACGACCGGCCCCGCGAGAGGTCCTCTCCCTGCCTCGTCCGCCCCGGCCAAACGCCCGCCTTCGGCGGCACAGCGGATCTCGTTTGCGTAAAATCCTTCGATCGGCTGCATTGCTCACACCTCCCCCGGCAATTCAAAGGTGATGGTGCCGAGCTTGCCGTTTCGGAATTCCTCCAAAAGCGTCTTGCATCCGCGCTCCACATCAGCTACGCCGCCGCGCATGAGGAAGCCCCGCTTGCGGCAGATCTCCTGCAACGCCTCATAGGCGTCCTCGGGGATCTCCTCGATTCCGTATCGGTCGCGGAGCAGGTCTGGGCACACCTCAGAGAGCAAGCGGATCAGGTAATACGCGAGTTCCTCCTCGTCCAAAATTTCCTGCCGCACGCTCCCGATGAGCGCGATGACCGCCCCTGTGCGTTCATCGTGAATCTTTGGCCACAAAAGTCCCGGCGAGTCCATGCATTCGAGATACGGGCTCAGCCGCACCCAGGTAAGCCCTCGGGTCACGCCTGGCTTGTTGCCCTCCTTCAGGCGCTTTTCGCCGATTAGGCGGTTCAAGATGGCCGACTTGCCCACATTGGGGATGCCGCATACGCAGGTGCGCACCGTCTTGTTGACGCCCTTCTTCTTATATTTTTCGTAAATTTCCGCCGCGGCCTGCTCGATTTGCTTCTGCAAAGCGCGGGCGTTGCCTCCGATGGCAGAATACGCGACCGCATAGATGCCCTGCGCCGCAAAATGCGCCACCCAACGCTTGGTCGCCGCCGGGTCGGCTAGATCGGCCTTGTTCAGGATGAGCATGCGCGCCTTGCCCGCAAACAGGCGATCAAAGTCTGGATTGCGTGTGCTCTTGGGTGCGCGGGCGTCCACCACCTCGATAACCATGTCGATCATCTTGAGCTGTTCCTGCAAAGCCCGCTTGGCCTTAGTCATATGCCCCGGGTACCACTGCACCGTCAATTGTTTCTGTTTTTTGTTCATTCTTATAGCTCTTTTTTCAAATAGTAGAGGATCATCCCTGGCGGGCAATCCGCAATCTGTCTAATCCCGGCATATCCGTTCTTTTCATAGAACCCGCGCGTCCGAAAGCCCCTGGCCTCCACGCGGATTGCCGGTGAAGCCCCGCTGCCGGGCAATATCTCCGGCACTCGGCAATGCCTGCCCAGCTCACTTCCGCGCTATGCGCTCTGCCTGCGCCTTTTCACCGGAGTCTTGCCGCGGCGCGTGCTGTAGCAAATCCCACTCAGTTTTCTTCATTATATACTAAAACATCCTGCGAAACAACCAAGATGCCGTCTTCTCGGCCGCAGGGTTTTGCCGCATAAAAAAAGAACGGAAATTTCCGTTCTTTTTTGGCCTTCACAAATCGTGAACTTATCTCTCTTTGATTCTTGCCGCCTTGCCCACTCTGTCGCGCAGATAGTAGAGCTTCGCTCTTCTGACCTTACCGCTGCGCACCTTTTCGATCTTCGCGATCTTCGGGCTGTGCAGGGGCAGAATGCGCTCCACGCCGATGCCATAGCTCACACGACGAACGGTAATCGTCTCGGTCAAGCCGCCGCCATCTCTTGCGATCAGGTAGCCTTCAAAAATCTGAATTCTTTCCCGTGTACCTTCGGTGACTTTCAGATGAATCTTCAGCAAATCGCCGATCTCCATCGCCGGCAGATCGGTCCGCATCTGAGACTGTTCCACATACTTGATCAAATCCATGATAGGTCCTCCATTTATCGTAAGCGTTCTTACTCCCTTTTGGAGCAGCGGACCGCTCTAGTACATACACACACAAATGATATTATATCATTCTTCTTTGGAATTTTGCAAGAAGTTTTGCAAAAATTCCGCTTCTTCTTTGGTCAGCTCCGCGGTTTTCAAAAGATCTGGGCGCACGCGCGCCGTTTTGATGATCGCCTGCTGCCGCTGCCAGGCACGGATCTTCGCGTGATGCCCGCCAAGGAGAATCTCCGGCGCGGCCATGCCGCGGAATTCTGCCGGGCGCGTATACTGCGGGTATTCCAAGAGCCCGCCATAGCTATAGGACTCGTCCTGCGTGCTGTCCGCATTGCCGAGCACCCCCGGCACAAAGCGCATCACCGCGTCGGCAAGCACCATCGCCGGCAGCTCTCCACCGGTCAGGACATAGTCGCCGATCGAGATTTCCCGGTCGATATACCTGTCCAAAATGCGTTGGTCGACGCCCTCATAATGCCCGCAGAGGATGTTTAGTTCGTCATACCCCGCGAGCTCCCGGGCGGTCTGCTGCGTAAACGGCGTGCCCGAAGCCGACATATAGATGTTGCACACCCGTTTTCCCGGCTGAGATGCCTGCACCGCGTCGAAGCAGTCGAACACGCTCTGCGGCGCGATGAGCATGCCTGCCCCGCCGCCAAACGGCGCGTCGTCCACCCGCCGATGCTTGTCCAGCGTATAGTCCCGGAAATTGTGCAATACAATGCCGATCTTCCCGGCATCGATCGCCCGTTTGCAGATGCTTGTGCTGCAAAAAGACGCGAACATTTCCGGAAAGATCGTCAAAATATGAAACTTAAACATGCACCGCGACCTCTTTCAGGCGCGCCGCACTCACGCGGATGACGCCGTGTTCCAGGTCGCGTTCCAATTCCACGCCGGGCGCCAGGGGGAAAAGAATCGTTTTCTCCCCATCTGAGACCTGATAGACATCCACCCCGCCGTTTTGCAGGACATCCTCCAAGCGGCCGAGGAAAGCTCCTTCGTCATCCTCAACGCGCAGCCCCAAAAGGTCGGCGATATAGTTCGCCCCCTCCGGCAATTCGGCCGCATGCGCGCGGTCAATATAGAGGTACTGCCCTCGCAGCGTCTCCGCCGCGTTCCGGTCGGGATAGTCTGCCAATTTCACATAGGCAAACCCGCGGTACAGCCGCCCAGAGGTCACCTCGTGCTTCACATAGACGCCGTTTTGTTCGGTGTATAGGTGCGGCAGCGTTGAAAAGCGCTGCATATCCTCCACATAGGTCTCCAGCTTGACTTCTCCGCGGATTCCCTGCGGCTTTACCACCTTCGCGATCGCAAAATACTCCATCTTAGAGGATTTCCACCGTGTATTTCTTGCCGGACTTGGCCGAAGCCGCCTTGACGACCGTGCGAATCGCCTTGGCAATGCGCCCTTGCTTGCCAATGACCTTACCCATGTCGCCTTCCGCGACCGTAAGCTCTAAAATTACCGTGTCATCCAGCGTCTTTTCCACGATCTTCACTTGATCGGGGTCGTCTACCAGGGATTTGGCCAGATATTCTACCAATTCTACCATGCTTCTGCCCTTTTCCTTGGAGGATTGCTCAGTCGATGATGCCGTTCTTCTTGAACAGGCTACGGACGGTTTCCGTCGGCTGCGCGCCCTTGCCGACCCAATCCTTCGCCTTGTCGGCCTCGATCTGGGTCTCCTTGGTCGCGGGGTTGTAATAACCAAGCTCTTCAATAAACGCACCGTTGCGCGGGCTTCTGCTGTCTGCCACGACGATTCTGTAGAAAGGAGCCTTCTTCGCGCCCATTCTCTTAAATCTGATCTTTACTGCCATTGTTGTTTCCTCCGATATTTCGCTATGAATTTCTTATGTAAATGCCCTTAAAAAGGCAATCCCATCATACCGCCGCGGCGTTTTCCCTTTTTGCCGCCAAACATCTTCATCATTTTCTTCATCTGCTCAAATTGATTGAGCAGTCGGTTGACATCCTGCACGCTCGTGCCGCTGCCCTGCGCGATACGCTTGCGGCGGCTGCCGTTGAGGATGCCGGGCGTCTGCCGCTCCTGCATCGTCATAGAGCAGATAATCGCCTCCGTCCGCTTGAACTGGCTCTCGTCCACTTCCATTCCAGCTAGCTTGTTTCCGCCCGGGAGCATCTTCAAAATGTCCTGCATGGAACCCATGCCCTTTAATTGCTGCAAATTTTCCAAGAAGTCGTTGAGGTCGAACTGCTGGTTCTTCATCTTTTCCAGCTGTTCCATCGCCTTCTTTTCGTCGATCGCCTGCTCCGCCTTTTCGATGAGGGAGAGCACATCGCCCATGCCCAGAATACGCCCGGCCATCCGGTCGGGATAGAACGGTTCCAGATCCTCCATCTTTTCGCCGACGCCTACAAACTTGATTGGCTTGCCGGTGACATCCTTGACCGAGAGCGCCGCGCCGCCGCGGGCATCGCCGTCCACCTTGGTGAGGATTACCCCCGTGAGCGCAACCTCCTCGTTAAAGGCCTTGGCTGCATTGACTGCGTCCTGTCCGGCCATGGCGTCCACAACCAGGAGGGTCTCCGTCGGCTGCACCGCTTCTTTCAGGCGGGAAAGCTCTTCCATCATCCCGCTGTCGATGTGCAACCGGCCCGCCGTATCGACAATCACAATGTCATTTCCGTGCCGCGCCGCTTCCTTGAGCGCCGCCTGCGTAATCTCCACCGGGTCGGTCGAGTCCATGGTAAACACTTCCGCGCCGACGCTTTCGCCCACTACCTTCAATTGGTCCTTGGCGGCCGGGCGATAGATGTCGCACGCAACGAGCATCGGGTTTTTGCCCTGCTTCTTGAAATAAAGCGCCAGTTTACCGCACATTGTCGTCTTACCCGCGCCCTGCAGGCCCGCCATCAGGATGATCGTCGGCGGCGCCGAGGCCAGCTTGATGTTGCTGCGCGTTCCGCCCAAAAGCTCCGTCATTTCGTCGCGGACAATCTTGATAACCTGCTGTCCCGGCGTCAGGCTCTGCAAAACCTCTTCGCCGACCGCCTTTTCCGAGACATTCTTGACGAATTTTTTGACGACCAGATAGTTGACGTCCGCTTCCAACAGCGCCAGGCGCACCTCGCGCATCGCGGCCTTGATGTCCGCCTCCGAGAGCTTGCCCCGGCCCGTCAGTTTGCTAAACACATTTTGCAGCTTTTCCGCCAAACCTTCAAATGCCATCGTTTACTCCTCCCAGAGAATTCTGCGGATCAATTCCGCCAACGCTTCTGCCTCGCCGCCCAAGGCGCAGAGGCGGGCCAGCTCCGCTTCAATCAGCCGCTGCTTGCGGCAGATACCGAGCGCGTCTTCCCATTCCCGGAGGCGCTGTGCGGCCTTTTTGATGGAATCCTGCGCCGCCTGCCGGGATGTTCCCGCGTTTTCTGCGATCTCCGAAAGGCTCAGATCCTCGTTGACATACATGTCGAGCGCGTCGCGCTGCTTGTCTGTCAACAGCCGCCCATAGGCGTCCAGCAGCAGGGAGAGCGCAAAGTGCCGTTCTGTCTGCATGCTACCCTCCTATTCTACCGGCTTTCCCGCCGTCTGTCAAGTATTTTTACTTGTCAGTCCAGCAGGGAGTCGACAAATTCCCTGGCGTCGAAGGGCTGCAAGTCGTCGATCCCCTCGCCCACGCCGATGTATTTCACCGGGATGCCCAATTCCTCGCGGATCGCAAAGATGAACCCGCCCTTGGCTGTCCCATCCAGCTTGGTCAGGACGATCCCGTCGATTGGCACCGTACTCGCGAATTCCCGCGCTTGGAACAGCGAATTCTGCCCCGCCGTCCCATCCAGCACGAGCAGCGTTTCCCGCGCCGCCTCGGGGTATTCCCGGTCGATGACGCGAGAAATCTTTCCCAGCTCATTCATCAGGTTTTTTTTGTTATGCAGGCGTCCGGCCGTGTCGCAGAGCACGACATCCATACCCCGGTGCTTAGCCGAGTCGATTGCGTCGTACACGACCGCCGCTGGGTCATGCCCTTCGCCGTATTTGACGATCGGGACACCCGCCCGGTCCGCCCAGATGCTGAGTTGCTCTGCTGCCGCCGCGCGGAAGGTATCCGCCGCCGCGAGCAGCACCTTTTTGCCCTGCTCGGTATACACATGCGCGATCTTACCGATCGAGGTCGTCTTGCCCGCACCGTTCACCCCGACGACGAGGATCACCCGCGGGAAGGTCTCCTCTGCCTGCGAAAACTGCACCTGTTCCAGCAAAATCTCCTTGAGGGCCGCCTTGACCCCATCCACCTCGCGGATCTTTTCCGCCTTGATGCGCTCGCGCAGCGTGCCGATTACGCGCGTTGCCGTGTTCACGCCCACATCGCACAGGATGAGCGTTTCCTCCAATTCCTCGAGCAAGTCCTCATCCACGCGGGTGAACATGGCAAACACGCCGCTCAGCTTTTCGGCGATGTTCTTGCGTGTCTTGGTCATACCCTGCTTCAACTTTTCAAAAAAAGACATTTTTCACTCCTTTTCCTCGATTTTCACCGAAACCAGCTTGGAGACCCCTTTTTCCTCCATCGTGACGCCGAACAGCACCGGGCAGATCGCCATCGTCGGCTTGCGGTGTGTGATAATCAAAAACTGCGAATCCGGGATCTTGCGGACATAATTGCCGAACCGCACGACATTCGCCTCGTCGAGCGGCGCGTCGATCTCGTCCAGCAGGCAGAGCGGCGCCGGGTTGATGCGAATCATCGCGAATAACAACGCGATGCCCGTGAGCGCCCGCTCCCCGCCGGACAGCAGCGAGATATGCTGTAGCTTCTTGCCCGGCGGCTCGGCCGTGATGTCGATGCCACATTCCATAATGTCCCCTTCCTGGAGCGCGATCTCCGCCCGGCCGCCGCCGAACAGCTCGCGAAAGATTTCCTGGAAATTCTCCCCGATCTGATGGAACTTTTCGCGGAACACCACCCGCATCGAGGACAGGATGTTCTGGATGAGCACCTCGAGATCGGCCTTTGCCTTTTCGAGGTCCTGCTTTTGTGCAGCCATATCCGCCACGCGATGCGAAAGCTGTTCAAATTCCTCGATGGCGTTCGGGTTGATGGGGCCCAGCGTGCGGATCTGTTCGCGGATGCCCTGCAATTCCCGTGCGCTTTCCGCATAGGAAAGGGGTTCGCGCAGCTTTTCCGCCTCGCCGTAGGTCATGCCGTAGTCTTCCCAGAGCTTATTCTGCGCATTCTCCATGCTGAGGCTGAGCCGTTCCAGCTGGCTTTCCAATTTATATTTATTCTCGGCCAGCTCCGCCTGCCGCAATTGATATTCCGTGCCCTGCTGCTGCAAACGCAAAAGTGTCTCGCTCGCCCGGCTGCGCTCGGCTTCCTGCTCGGCAATCTGCGTGCGCAGCGCCTCAACCTGCTCTCGCTTCTGCGCCTGCAATGCCTCCTGCGCCGCGCCCTGTTCGCGCAGCGCCTCCCGCTGGGCCTCGAGCGCGGCCGCTGCCGTCTGCTTTTGCTGCACCGTTTTCTGTAGAGCCGCCGCCTGCGTCATCCAGCTCCGCGCGGTCTCTTCACTGCGGGCAATCTCGTTTTGCAGCCGCGCTTCCTCGAGGCGCATATCCGCGAGCTTTTGCGCCGCCGCCTCGTCCTGCGCATCCAATTCCTCTTCCAGCTGCCGCTGACGGGAAAGCGCCTGCGCAATCTGCGCCTGCCAGGTCTCCACCTGTGCGCGCAGCTGTTCCCGCGCGGCCTCCTCCTTCTGCGCATCCCGTGCGATCTCCTGCAGGCGCCGCCGCTCTGCATCGCATCGTTCCTGTATTTCGGCAATCTGCCGCGAGAGGTTTGCCTGCTTGGTGCGCGTCTCTGCCTGTTCGATTGCCAGGGTGCGCAATGCCTGCTGAATCTCTGCGTCGCGGCGCTGCTTTTCCTCCATCTGCTGCGTCAGGGCGGTCATCTGCGCCTGCGCCTGCCGGTAGGCCGCCTGCTGCGCCTGCGCGCGCGTCGCCGCCTGTTCGATCTCCCGGTCGCGCGACAGCAGCCCGAAGTTGCGCTGCTGCATGCTCCCGCCCGTCATGACGCCGCCCGGGTTAATGAGGTCGCCCTCCCGTGTGACAATGCGGAAGCTCTGCCCCGCGCGCCGCGCCAGGGCGATTGCCGCATCCATATCCGGTACGACCACCGTCCGCGCGAGCAGGTATTCCACTGCCGGGCGGATCTCGTCCGCGCAAGTGACGACCGTGTCCGCCCGCTGCATATCCGGCAGGAGCAGCGCTTCTTCCTGCCACGACAACCGCCGCACGCGCAGCGAGGAAAGAGGCATGAAGCTCACGCGCCCCATCCGCCGGGTGCGCAGGAAATCGATCGCCTGCTTCGCCTCCGTGTCCCAGCGCACGACGACATTTTGCAGCGCCCCGCCGAGCGCTGCCTCCATCGCCTTTTCATATTCCTTCGGGATCTCCAAAAGCTCCGCCAAGGTGCCGAGCAGGCCGGGAAAGTCTGCCGGCGATTGCTGCTGCGCCCGCATCAGATTGCGTACGCCCTGCGAGTATCCCTCGTATTCCTGTTTCAGTTTTTCCAAAAATGCCTTGCGTGAGGCGGCCTCCTGCTGCTGCGCCCGCGCCGCACCGGCCTGTTGCTCCGCCGCCTTTTGCTGGCGCAGGATCTGCCGCGCTTCCTCGCGGTTTGCCGCCTCTCGGGCGGTCAATTCCCCTTCTTGCGCCATTGCCTCCGCCGCCGTGCGGGAAAGCTCTGCCGCCGCCGTCTGTGCCGCCGATAGCTCCGCTTCCCAATGCGCCGCCTGTACCTTGGCCTGCTGCGCTGAAGCCGCCGCGCCCTCTTCGCGGGCATCCGCCGCCGCGAGCACCTGCGCCGCCCGGTTCTTTTCCTCCAACGCGTACAAATGCTGTGCACGCGCCTGCTCCAATTCCTGCTGCCGCCGCACCTGCGCCGCCGATAGCTCGTCGCAGAGGTGCTGCTGTACCGTCATT
>CAOKKG010000018.1 GCA_948468985.1 uncultured Eubacteriales bacterium
GCAGCGGCGGCCCGGCGGGAACGCTCGGAACGGCAGGCGGCTTCCATTAAGGAAGCGGCGCGCGATGCAGACGCGCTCTATACGGAATCCTTCCCGGAAGAGGAAGTACCGCCTTCTCCGCGTTCAGAGCGTTCGGAGCTGCGCCCGGTGCAGCAGGAGCCTGAGCCGGTGGAAGCGTCGGTAGAGGAGCTGCCCCCGCGCCCCATACGGCAGGGAATCCGCCCGGAGCCGCAGCCTTCCCTGGAAGGGCAGGACACCGTAGCAGACCTGTACCTGCTGAACCGGCAGTATGCCAAGGAGCAGGCGTTCCCGGCGGCGGAGCAAGCTGGGGCACAGAAATTGCAGCTCTACCCGGCGGCAGAGGCCGGACAGAGGGGCAGCGGCTTTGCGCGCGCACGCCTGAAGCCCCGGCACGGGCTTAAAAAGAAGAGAACAAGCGATTATCGGATCGTCACGCCGCGCGTAAAAGACCCGGTGCAGCAAAAGCTTGCGGAGACATACTATACCGCTTCGGTGCAGCCCGCGCCGCCGCAGGAGTCGGCGGAGGGAAACCGCCGCATCGCCGAGGAGACTTTTACGCCGCCGGAGGAGATGCGGGATCATTCCTTTTTTGAGACAACGCTACGGTCGGAATCTCCGGAACCGGCGGGCGAAGCGCTGGAGGAAGCGCCCGACGCAACGGCGGAGAGAGAATCGGTGGAAGTAGGCGATATGGCGGCTGCGGAATTCGATGCGGCAGAGGATGCGCAGAAGCAGACGGAAGGTAACGCCTCAGGCACGGCCGGGCAGGCGAACAAAGAAACAAAAGGCGCCGCTACACAGCTGCCCGCGCCGGATAAAAAGCCGGAAAAGGTCTATCAATTGCCGAATCGGCTGGATCTTTTGGACGATGCGGTTAAGACCGATTACGGCAAGCGCATGGAGCGGGAAAATCTGAGCAAGGCGCTCATTTTGGAGCAGGCGCTCAAGAATTTCAACATCGACATCAAGATCAACAACATCGTGACCGGGCCGACGGTGACACGGTATGAACTGCTGCCTGCGCCAGGCGTCAAGGTGAGCCGCATCCTGGCGCTCTCCAACGACATCGCATTAAACCTTGCGGCGCCGAGCGTCCGCATCGAGGCGCCGATTCCCGGGAAGGCGGCAATCGGCATCGAGGTGCCGAACGGCGAAGTCGCTATGGTTAAGATCAAGGAGCTTTTGGACACTGACGAATTCCGCCGGCACAAGAGCCGCCTGTACTTTGCTCTAGGCAAGGATATCACCGGCAAAAACATCTATGGCGATCTCGCCAAGATGCCGCACCTTCTGGTCGCGGGGACGACGGGATCCGGCAAGAGCGTCTGCATTAACTCCATCATCATGAGCATCCTGTACCGCTCCTCTCCGGAGGAGGTCAATTTCCTCATGGTCGACCCGAAGGTGGTTGAGATGAAGCGCTTTAACGGCATCCCGCACATGAAAACAGCGGTCGTGACCGACCCCAAAAAGGCGACGAGCATGCTGAACTGGGTCGTCAACGAGATGCTCAAGCGCTATCAGGAATTTGCCAACGCGAATGTCAAGGAAATCGACGCCTATAACCGGCTGCTGCAGGAACAGGGCGAGAAGATTCGCCCCAAGCTGGTCATCGTCATCGACGAATTGGCCGACCTCATGATGGCGAGCAAGCACGAGGTGGAGGACGCCATCTGCCGGATTGCGCAGCTGGGCCGCGCCGCGGGCATCCACCTGGTTGTCGCAACGCAGACACCGCGGGCGGATGTCATCACCGGCATGATCAAGACGAACATTTCCTCGCGCATCGCGCTCACGGTCTCCTCGTCGCTCGATTCGCGCATCATTTTGGATATGAACGGCGCGGAGGACCTGCTTGGAAACGGCGATATGCTGTTCATGCCCATCGGGCAATCCAAGCCGGTGCGTTTGCAGGGGTGTTATATTTCGGATGCGGAAAACGACCGTGTGATCGACTTTTTGAAATCGGCGGCCTATGAGCGGCAGCGGGATGAGGAACTGGAAAAGCAGCTGGAAGCGGGCGTCGCGGCGGCAGGCAATGCCGCGGGGAGCGAAGAGGAGGCGCCCGCCGACGGCTTTGAGGATGAGCTCATCCCGAAGGCCATCGAATTGGCGCTCGAATATGAACAAATCTCCAGCTCGATGCTGATGCGCCGGTTGAAAATCGGCTATGCCCGGGCGGCGCGCCTCGTCGATCAATTGGAACTCAAGGAGATTGTTTCGCCGGCAGACGGCAACAAGCCGCGGCAGATCCTCATTACGCAGGAAGATTACCGTCGGATGTTTGGAAAAGAGGAGAAGGAATGAACGAACGAAAAGTGGGCGTCGTTTCCCTCGGATGCTCGAAAAACCGGGTAGACACGGAATTGATGCTCGGCAAGCTGCGGGAAGCGGGGTATACCTTTACGGCGCAGCCGGAGGAAGCGGATGTGATCCTTGTGAATACCTGCGGGTTTATCGAAAGCGCCAAGCAGGAATCCATCGACACGATTTTGGAAATGGCGCAGTATAAGGAAACGGGCAAGCTCAAGGCGCTCATCGTGAGTGGCTGTCTGTCCGGGCGATACCGCGGGGAATTGGCGGAAAACCTCCCGGAAGTGGACGCCTTTTTGGGCGTGACCGCGCAGGACGAGATTGTCGCAGCTGTGGAAAAGGCGCTGGGCGGCGAACGGACGGAGCAATACCACGCGGCAGAGGTCTCGGGCGACTATGCAAACCGCCTGCTCACGACGCCGGGGTATTATGCATATGTCAAGATCGCCGAGGGATGCAATAACCGTTGTTCCTATTGCGCGATCCCCTATATCCGCGGCAACCTGAAAAGCCGCCCAATGCCCGAAATCGTGGAAGAGGTCCAAGCGCTGGCGGCGCGCGGCGTCAAGGAAGTGATCCTGGTTGCGCAGGATACGAGCAAATACGGCCTGGATCTGTACAAAAAGACCATGCTTTCGCCGCTGTTGGAGCAATTGGCTGCGGTGGAGGGCATCCGCTGCATCCGCCTGCTGTATTGCTATCCGGACGGCGTGAGCGACGAATTGTTGGACACGATTTGCCGCCATGACAACATCGCCAAGTATATCGACATGCCGATCCAGCATATGGACGACGCGGTGTTGCGCCGCATGCACCGGCGGGACACGCGGGAATCCATCTATGCGGCCGTGCACAGAATCCGCGCACGGGACGCGGGCTTCATCCTGCGCACCACGGTCATCACTGGCTTCCCGGGTGAGACAGAGGAGGAATTTTCTGTGCTCAAGCAGGGCATTTCGGATTTGGAATTCGACCGCCTCGGGGCGTTTGCCTATTCCCGAGAGGAAGGGACGCCGGCCTATTCCATGCCGGATCAGGTGGACGATGAGGTCAAGGAAGCCCGGCAGGAGGAGATCATGTTTTTGCAGCAGCCCATTGCCGCCAGGCGGGGGCGCGAACGCATCGGCAAATGCTATGATGTGCTGATCGAACAGTTTTTGCCGGAGGAGAGCCTGTACCTCGGGCGTTCCTATGGCGAAGCGCCGGAGGTGGACGGCATGATCGCCGTCGAATCCGATGCACCGCTCACGGTCGGCGACTATGCGAAGGTTCGCATCCTGCGGGCCGACGATTATGAATTGCTGGGGAGGGCAGTCCAAGATGAATAAGAATGTACCCAATATTTTGACGATTGCGCGGATTATCATGGTCCCGTTTGTAATCCTCTTCTACTATTTGCAGATTCCGCATTGGAATCTGTATGCGGCGGTGATTTTTATTGCCGCCTCGCTCACGGATATGCTGGACGGCATGATTGCGCGCAAGTACAACCTGGTTTCCAATTTCGGGAAATTGATGGATCCCATGGCGGACAAGGTGCTGTTCATGGCGGCGCTCATTCTCGTACTCGATTGGGGTAAGCTCGGAAAGTTTGGCCCGGTCGTGGTAATCTTGTTGCTGGCGCGGGAATTTCTGATCTCCGGTGTGCGCCTCATCGCAGCGGCGGAGGGCGTGGTCATCCCGGCGGGCAAGGTGGGCAAGTGGAAGACGGTCTTCCAATTGATTGGCATCAGCATGATCCTGCTCGAAAACCCGATCTTTTCCGCCTGGAACATCCCGCTTGGCGAGATATTGGTGTACCTGAGCACGATTTTGTCGGTCTGGTCTTGCATCGAATACATTTACCATAGCAGAGATCTGCTGAAAGGATAAGATATGACGAAAGAAGAAGCATTGGGAAATGCGTTATTGCAGATAGAAAAGCAATACGGCAAGGGAGCGATTATGCGCCTCGGAGATCACAGCGAGCAGATGGGCATCTCAGTCATCCCGACAGGGTGCTTGGAGCTGGATATCGCGCTCGGGGTCGGGGGACTGCCGCGCGGACGCATTGTAGAGATCTATGGGCCGGAATCCTCCGGCAAAACGACGATGGCATTGCAAGTCGTAGCGGAAGCGCAGAAGATGGGCGGTGCTGCGGCGTTTATCGATGTCGAGCACGCGCTCGATCCGGTCTATGCAAAGAACCTCGGCGTGGACATCGACAACCTCTATGTCGCGCAGCCAGACGCCGGGGAACAGGCGCTCGAGATCATGGAAACGCTGGTGCGCAGCGGGGCTATCGATGTCGTCGTGCTGGACTCGGTCGCGGCGCTCGTCCCGCAGAGCGAGATCGACGGGGAAATGGGCGATTCGCACATGGCAGCGCAGGCGCGGCTCATGTCGCAGGCGCTGCGCAAGCTGACGGCGGCGATTTCTAAATCCAGCACGGTGGCGATCTTCATCAACCAGCTGCGCGAAAAGGTCGGCGTGGTCTTTGGCAATCCCGAAGTGACGCCCGGCGGCCGCGCGCTCAAGTTCTATTCCTCGGTGCGGTTGGACATCCGCAAGGGCGAGGTGCTGAAGAGCGGCGATGCCTTGGTGGGCAACAAGACAAAGATTCGCGTCGTGAAGAACAAGGTCGCGCCGCCCTTCCGTAGCGCGGAATGCGAAATCTATTATGGCAAGGGCATTTCTATGGCGGGCAGCGTGCTCAACCTCGGCGTGTCGCTCGGCATCATCGACAAGGCGGGCGCATGGTTCTCCTATCAGGGCGAACGCATCGGCCAGGGCCGCGACAACGCTCGCAAGTATTTGGAAAGCAACCCGGCGGTCATGGACGAGATCCACACGCGCATCCTGAAGGAGACGGGCGTGTATGGCGACGCGCCCGCCCAGGAAGCGAACCCCGCTCCGGAAGCGCAGGACTAACGAGCAAAAGCTATCCGTCCAAGGATAGCTTTTTGGTTTGAGGAAACAAGATGCAGAAACAGCGGTTGGATGTGTTGATGGTGGAACGGGGACTCGCACAGTCTCGTGAACGGGCAAAGGCGCTCATCCTGTCCCGACAGGTGCTGTGCAATGGGAAGATCGCCGAAAAGGCGGGGGATATGTACCTGGCGGAGGATGAGATCGTGTTGAAGGAACCAGACTGCCCGTATGTGAGCCGGGGCGGGTTCAAACTGGAAAAGGCGATCCATACCTTTTCACTCAATCTGTGCGGCAAGGTATGCATGGATGTCGGCGCCTCAACGGGCGGGTTTACCGACTGCATGCTCATGGAGGGCGCAAGCAAGGTCTATGCGGTCGATGTCGGGTACGGGCAATTGGCCTGGAAGCTCCGGCAGGACGCCCGTGTGGATGTCCGTGAGCGCGTCAATGCGCGCTATATGCAGCCGGAAGATTTTTCGCCCCTCCCGGAATTCGCGTCGATGGATGTCTCCTTCATCTCTCTGAAATTGATTGTCCCTGCGCTCAAACGCTTGGAAGTGCGGGAGATTGCTGCGCTCATCAAGCCGCAGTTTGAGGCAGGCAAGGACAAGGTCGGAAAGAAAGGCATCGTGCGTGATCCTGCAGTGCATGCGGAAGTGATTCGCACGGTGACGGACGAACTTTGGGATATCGGGTATCACACGGCGGGGCTCACCTTTTCGCCGATTCGCGGACAGAACGGGAACATTGAATTTTTGGGATATTTCCGCCTGGGGGACGAAGCCGGGGAACGCCTTTCGGACGAGCAGATCTGTGCCGTGGTGCAGGAAGCGCATGCCGAAACGCATAAATAAAAAATAGATTGTATATTTTCATCGAAAATTGTATAATTATTGATGGGAGGGGCGCACATGCAAGCGTTTGGGATCTATACGAATTTAAAAAAAGATGCGGATCTGTCTATCACGAAACAGGTGTTGGAAATCCTGAGCCGGCATGGTCTGTCCTATTATCTGGACAGCGAGGTGGCGCAGGCGCTCGGCTATGGGAGCGACTGGTTTGCGGAAACGCACGAGATCGATGTGCTGCTGGTGCTGGGCGGGGATGGCACGATGCTGGCTGCCGCCCGCAAATATGCGCCGCGCGGCGTTTACCTGTTGGGACTGAATCTGGGGCGGCTGGGCTTTTTGTTGGATACCGAGCTTAGCAACCTAGAAACGGCGCTTGCTAAAATTACAGCCGGGACATGCGCCGTGCAGGAACGCATCATGTTGGAGGCGTTTTTGCGGGACGAGGGGGGCGAACTGCGGTCGGTGGGGTATGCGCTCAACGAGGCAGTGATTTCGCAGAAGAACAAGCTGCGCATCATTCATGTGACGGTCGATGTCGATGGTGAACGCGCCTGCAGCTACTGGTGCGACGGGGTCATATTGTCCTCGCCCTCGGGATCGACGGCCTATTCGCTGTCGGCGGGCGGGCCGGTGGTCGCACCGACGGTCGATGTATTGCTCATCACGCCGCTCTGCCCGCATTCGCTGCGGTCGTGCAGTTTTGTTGTCGCGGGAGAATCGGAGATTGTCCTACAGGTGCAGGGCAATGCGGCGCAGGTCGCTCTGGCACTGGATGGGCAGGATTCCGTCGAGGTTCCGGCGGGCAACACCGTCCTCCTGCGCAAAGCGGCGTTTACGGCAAAATTTTTACAGGCCACGGGCAAGAGTTTTTATACCGTCCTGCGCGAAAAGCTGGCGGAATGGCGATAAGAGAACCTTAGAAGGGAGTTTCCACCTATGAAAAATGACCGTCAAAAGGCGATTTTGGATATTATTGCGGCACAGAACATCGAGACCCAGGAGGAATTAGGCGCGCAGCTGCAGCAGCACGGATTTCGCGTAACGCAGGCGACAATTTCCCGGGACATCAAGGAACTGCACCTCATTAAGGTGCAGGCCGAACGCGGCGTGTATAAATATGCGGTGAATGAGGCGAGCGCGGTGCTCAATACCGAACGGATGGTGCGCATCTTCCGGGAAGTGGCGGTCTCGGTGCAGGGATCGGGCAATATCGTCGTGATCAATACCCTGTCCGGGAGCGGCCCGGCTGCAGGCGAGGCGATCGACAACTTTGGCATCGAGGAGATTATCGGCAGCCTGGCGGGGGACAACACGGTGTTTGTCGTGACAGAGGAGCACATGCGCGACACGGTGATCGAAAAGCTGCGCGCGATAATGCGCTGAACAGATTTTTAGGAGGGATGGAGCAATGATCTCCGAGCTGGTGATTCGAAATATTGCACTCATCTCGCGGCTCTCCATTCGGTTTGAGGGGGGCTTCAATGTCCTGTCGGGTGAAACGGGCGCGGGCAAGTCGATCTTGGTGGATTCAGTCAACCTGATTTTGGGGAGTCGCGCCGACCGGGAATTGATCCGCGCGGGCGAGAAGGAAGCGTGGGTGGAGGCGCAGCTGTACCTGACGGAGGAACAGCGCATGCTCCCTGTGATGCAGAAATACGGCATCGAGAGCGAGGAATGCATTGTTTCGCGGGAATTGGGCGCGCAGGGGCGCAGCACCTGCCGCGTCAATGGCCGTTTGGTGAGCCTGGGCGCGCTGCGGGAGATCATGGCCAGCTTTGTCGACATCTATGGGCAAAACCAGAGCACGCGCCTCCTGGAGGAAGCGTACCACCTGCAATTGATCGACACCTATGCCGGTGAAGCGGTCACGGAGGCCAGAAAAGCCGTCGCGGCGGCCTATCTCACCTATCGGGAGACCGAACGCACGTTGCGGGAATTGGAGGGCAACGCCGCAGAAAAGGCGCGGCGGTTGGACCTCTTGGCCTATCAAATCGCTGAAATTGAACGCGCGGCCCTGCGGGAGGGGGAAGAGGACGCGCTGCTCGCCGAAAAGAAGATCATGCAGAACGCGGAACGCATCGCGGAATGCCTGCAAACGGCGCGAGACGCCCTCTCGGGCGATCGCGGCGCGGTGCAGCAGCTGTATGCCTCGGCGCACGCCATGCGACAGATCGCGCCGCTGGATGAGGCCTATGCGCGCGTCGAAAAGGCGCTGAACGACGCCTACTATGCCGTAGAGGACGCAGCCTATGAGGTGGCAGAGCAGGTGGACAGCACGCGTTATGACCCTGTGCGGCTTACGGAGATTGAGGCGCGGCTCGGGGAGATTTCTGCGCTCAAGCGCAAATACGGCGCATCGGTGGAGGAAGTCTTGGCGTATCTGGAGGACTGTCGCACACAGGCCGAGCAGCTGGAACACAGCGAGACGCGGCTTAGCACACTGCATGTCGCGCTGGAGGAACAGCGACAGACGCTGGAGGAGGCCTGCGCAACGCTCAGTGCGCTGCGGCGGCAGTATGCGGACAAGCTGGGACTACGCTTGACCGGCGAATTGCAGGAATTGGGCATGAAGGATGCCGTGGTGGAAACGCATTTCGATCGCACGGCCTATTCCCAGGGCGGATGGGATGCGGCGGCGCTCTACCTCTCGGTGAACCGCGGTATCCCGCCCCGACCGCTCGCCAAGGTTGCCTCCGGCGGGGAGATGTCGCGCATCATGCTGGCTATCAAAAACATCGTCACGGAAAATGAGCCAATCGACACGATGATCTTTGACGAGATCGACACAGGCATCAGTGGCACGATGGCGCAGATCGTCGCACAGAAGATCGCGAACATCGCGCGCAGCCGGCAGGTGATTTGCGTTACGCATCTGCCGCAGCTGGCCGCTATGGGTGACGCCAATTTCTATATCGAAAAGCACGAGGAGGACGGTGTCGTTTCGACGCACCTGCACCGGATCGAGGCGGAAGCGCTGGAGCAGGAGATTGCGCGCCTTTCCGGCGGGCTGCAATCGGCCGTTTCGCGGCAGCACGCGCGGGAATTGCTGAGCAATGCGCAAAACCTCAAACGCGCGATGGAAGATTTTTGACCGCATAAAAAGACGCCTTGCAAAGGATACTAGGGAAAAGTGATTCTTTGCGAGGTGTTTTTTTATGTTGAAAAAGAGGTGGCCCCGGGGCCTTGTGCTTTGGGGATTGGTGCTGCTCTGCCTGTTGGCAGGCGGATATTCGCTGACTCGACAGCTGGCGGCACTTCCGGACGAGATATACCTGATTGGCGGAGGTTCGCGCGTGCTGGATGTAGGGCTCCCTATGAGCATGACCCTACAGGATACCGTGGAGGAGCGCGAAGAGCCTTCGGGAATCACCGTGAATGGGAACCCCGTCTCGCAGGGCGGCAGCGTCCAATCTGCATTGGAGGTCACAGGCAGTACGGAAGGGCAGGCCAGCGTAGAATTGAAGCTCTTCGGTATGATCCCGATCAAGGAGATGCGCATTATCTCTGTCCCGCAAAAGGTGCTGGTTCCAGGCGGACAGAGCATCGGCGTTATGTTGCATACGCGCGGCGCGCTCGTCGTGGGGCTTATGGACATTTCCCGGGAAAACGGCGAAAAGGTCGGTCCAGCTAAGCAGGCAGGACTGCGCGCGGGCGACATTCTGTTGGAATATGATGGGGTGGAGATTCAAAACGCCGCACACCTTTCTTCTCTGGTTGAGGCACGCGGGGCGGGCGAGGTGCCGATCGTGATCCTGCGCAATCAGGTGCGGCTGGAGCTGCGCATTTCGCCGACACAGGACGGAGGGAGCGGGGAATACAAGCTGGGCGCATGGCTTCGGGACAGCACGCTGGGTGTGGGGACGCTCACCTTCTATGACCCGGAAAGCGGTCATTTCGCGGGGTTGGGGCATGCAATTACTGATTTTGACACAGGGGAGATTCTGACCGTCCGGGAAGGGACAATCGTACAGTCCAACATCCTCGATGTGGTGAAGGGGCGCGCCGGAGAACCGGGGGAACTCAAGGGAAACTTTTCCAGCTCCTCTAAAACGCTGGGCAGTATTGTGAAAAATACAGACTACGGAATCTACGGAGACGCCGAAGAGGCGCTTTCGAACCCGTGCTATGCCTATCTGGAGGCGGCGGATCGGAGCGAGGTCAAGACAGGCAAGGCGTCTGTTTTGTGCACAGTCGACGGCGGGGGCGTCCGGGAATATTCCTGCCAGATTATCAAAATCTATGCGCAGGAGACACAGGCGCAGCGCAGCTTCATCTTGGAGATTGACGACGAAGCCCTGTTGGAAAAGACCGGTGGCATCGTGCAGGGCATGAGCGGTAGCCCAATCCTGCAGAACGGCAAGCTGATCGGCGCGGTCACGCATGTGTTTATTGATAACCCCAAGCGGGGATACGGCGTATACCTCGATTGGATGCTCAAAGATATGGGCGAATTGGACTAGGCGCATTGCCAGGCTGGGGCCGGGTATTGTATAATCGAGAGGAAGCAAGGCTTGGGAGGAAAGCAGGATGGAGCAGGAAAAGAAGCTGCATGCGTTAATCGTAGGCGGGAGCAGGGAGTATATATGGCCGCTCAAGCAGGCACTGGAACAGTCGGGGCGCTTTGACCGTTCGCAGATCGCCTATTCCGGCAGCGAAGCCTATGAAAAGGCCTGTGCGGCAGAGCCAGACCTGATCATTACGGACATCGTGCTGCGCGGGCTGGACGGATTGAGCCTGCTGGAAAAATTGCAGCAGCGCCGCCTGCATGCGCAGAGCAAGATCCTCGTCTGCACCTGCGCCGATTCGGAATTCATTATCCGCAAATCCTTTGAATACGGTGCAGATTTCTTTTTGGTCAGGCCCTTCAGCCGGGAAACGCTGTTGCACACCCTGAAAGAGCTGCTTTCGCCGAACGCGGAACACGCCGCAGTCCCCACGGGCAATGTGGAGGAGATGATTCAGGGCGTAATCCAGCGCATTGGCCTCCCGCCGGGGTCGAAGGGGTATCACTATGCTAAGACGGCAATCAAGTACCTTTTGCAGGACCGCATGCTGTTGCAGCATATGACAACACAGCTGTATCCAGAGATCGCAGAGGCCTATGGCTCGACGAGTAGCCGGGTGGAACGGAACATCCGCCATGCGGTGGAGGTGGCCTGGAACAAGGGCGATCTGGCGTATATCGAGCGTTTGTTTGGCTATACGGTGGACGCGGAAAAGGGTAAGCCCACAAATACGGCGTTCCTCGCCGCCGTGTCGGATTATATCAAGTTGCGGATGTACCGCATCAATTGAGCTTCTTTTGACAAACCATACCGCATAGGTTACAGGGGAGGTGGGGCGATTGAAAAAGCGATACAGCCGGATTTGGAACCGGATAGAGGGTCGATGGCAAAGTCTTGCCACGGCCCTCTTTTTTGTACAGGTCGGGCGCTTTTGTGAGGGCGTTGTCTGGGCATCGCTATGTCCTGCGGAACGGCAGGCGCTTTTTGCCGTGCCATGGGGCGGCGGGAGCGCAGTGTGGCTTGGGGTCCTCCTCCGGCGGATCGCCTGGATTGGGCTGGAAAGCTTGTGCGCGGCGTATGCGGTGGGAGTCCCGCTCTGCTTGGGGATGGGGATCGGACGCATCGTCTGGGGCGCGAGCTGTCGGCGCGCCGCGGTGTGGCCGGGGACGCTCGGCGGAGCGCTCCTGCGCTTAGTGATGTCACTGCTCACCTATCTGGCAGAGGTGCTCTATGAAGACGGGCTCTTCCGACAGGGCGCGGCCTTTTGGCGGCGGCAATGGCGGGAACGATGGGCCCCTATGACGGCGTGCGAGACGCGCAGACGGGCACTTCACTTCGTGGGAGAGCGGCTGGCCCGGAGCTGGTTTCTGTTTCTCCTTTGGGCGGTGGAGCTGCTCCTTTGGCAAGATACCGCATAAACCGGGGGAAGCTCACCATAGAATAAGGTAAAAATACAGTGAAGAGGATAAATGTGCATGGGACGAATACGAAGACGGTGGTTGGCGATGGGGATAGCGGCGCTGCTTTGCCTGTTCTGGATGCCGCGCGTGGGGTGGGCTGCGCCGCTTTCCGAGACTGCCAGGGCATACCTGCTGCTGGAGGTGACGACGCGGACGATTTTGGAGGAAAAGAACGCCGATGAGGCGCTGCACGGTGCGAGCGTGACGAAATTGATGTCCTATCTGCTCTTTTTTGAGGCGCTGCAGCAGGGGAGCGTGCAGTTGCAGGAGGAGGTGACCGTTTCCAAGGAGGCGGCCTCCAAGAAGGGAACGAGTGCCTTTCTAGATGCGGGCGAGCAGCAGCCGCTGGAGGCGCTTTTAAAGGCGTCAATCGTGGGGTCAGCCAACGACGCGACCTGCGCGCTGGCGGAAAAGATTGCCGGAAGCGAGGCGGCCTTTGTAGAGCGGATGAATGCCCGGGCGGATCAGCTGGGGGTGGACGCTGTGTTTGCCGACTGCACCGGGCTTTCCGAGCAGTCGCTTGTGAGCGCGGCGGCCTTCGCCGACATCGCGGCGGAGCTTTGCCGGCATTCGGCGTTTTTTGAATATAGCGCCTGCTGGACCTATTCGCTGGTGCATGCCTCGGGACGGGAGACCGAGATCACCAACGCCAATACCCTGGTTCGCGACGGCCTATGCGACGGGATGGCGACTGGGTCGACATCTGCTTCTGGGTACAGCATGGTCGCCTCGGCAAAGAACGGGAATGCACGGTTTTTGTGCGTGATCCTGGGGGATCGGGAGGCAGGGAGGCGCGCCTCGGCCGCCAAACGGGCGATTTCGGAGGCAACGGCCGCCTACGGCGTCAAGCAGATTGCCAGTCGCGACACCAAATACCGAACGATTCCCCTAGAGAACGCGGATCCAGGTAGCGTTGACCTCTACCCAAGCGAGGATTTAGCGATCCTGTACCGAAAGGGTGAGGAGAAGTCGATCCGCACGCAGGTGGAGATTGACGAAGGTCTTGCGCCGCCCATCTGCCTTGGGCAGATTGCTGGACGGATTGTGGTGGACGCCGGCGGGACGCAGTATTCCGTTGCGCTGGAGGCGCGGGAGGCCGTCGAGCAAAGGTCGCTTAGGAGTGCGTTCGGGCGGATCCTGCACATTTGGCTGGAAGAGGCAGCAGCGGACGCCGGATAAGGGCGAAGGATGTCGTTGTGCGCCATCCGGAAGTATGGTATACTGAAGCGTAGATTTTAAAATACCGTTTTCGAGGAACTATGGAAAAGCATGCCTATCTGGTCATGGCACACCACCAGTTTCCGCTGCTTCAGACGACGCTGCGGCTGCTGGACGATCCGCGCAATGACTTCTTTATTCACATTGATAAGAAGGCGGGGGCGATCGATTTCGAGGAAATTCGCCGCGCCGCGCCGCATTCCCGGGTCACTTTTATAGAGCGCCTCTCTGTGCATTGGGGAGGGTATAGCCAGATCCGCTGTGAGCTGGCACTTCTGCAAGCGGCGACGCAGGCGGGACAGTATGCCTATTACCACCTGATCTCGGGCGTCGATCTGCCGCTTCGGACGGCGGCAGAGATCCACACATTCTTTGACGCGCACCCCGATCGGGAATATGTCCATTTCGCGGAATTCCCGCCACGGCAGGAGGTGATGGAGCGTGTGTCGCGCTACCATTTTTGCAACGAGATGCGGCGCACCTCCCTGTTTTACCGCTTGCAGAAGCGCGGGTTTTCCCTGCTGCAGCGCATTTTCGCCACTGACCGCACGCGACGGAACCGCAAAGGCGGCCTCCGCTATGCCTATGGGGCAAACTGGTTCAGCATCACAGACGATCTGGCGCGCTATACCATAGGGCAGGCGGGCTGGATCCGCAAAAATTTCCGGCATACGAATTGCGCCGACGAGCTGTTTTTGCAGACGATTGTCGCCAATTCGCCGTTTTTAGAAAAGACCTGCATGCGGCAGGAGGACTTGCCACGCAACGATTATCACATGATCACGCGGAACATCGACTGGACGCGCGGGCAGCCCTATGTCTGGCGCAGCGAGAACCTTTCGGAGCTTCTGGCGTCGGACTTTTGCTTTGCCCGCAAGTTTGACTGGGCGGCGGATGCCGCTGTTATAAAAAGCATCGAAGCTTTCCTGATAGAGCGCGCCGGAGCGCGATGAATAAGCATGCCTATCTGGTCATGGCACACCACCAGTTTCCGCTGCTTCAGACGACGCTGCGGCTGCTGGACGATCCGCGCAATGACTTCTTTATTCACATTGATAAGAAGGCGGGGGCGATCGATTTCGAGGAAATTCGCCGCGCCGCGCCGCATTCCCGGGTCACTTTTATAGAGCGCCTCTCTGTGCATTGGGGAGGGTATAGCCAGATCCGCTGTGAGCTGGCACTTCTGCAAGCGGCGACGCAGGCGGGACAGTATGCCTATTACCACCTGATCTCGGGCGTCGATCTGCCGCTTCGGACGGCGGCAGAGATCCACACATTCTTTGACGCGCACCCCGATCGGGAATATGTCCATTTCGCGAGTCTTTGCCCGGCGGAACCGATCTGTCGCCGTATTTCGCAGTACCACTTTTTCACGGAAAAAAGCCGGAAAAGCCGTTTCTGCCGCGGGCTGGAACGCCTTTTGGGAGGAACGCAGTCCCTGTTTAGCGTTGACCGCCTGCGAAAAAGTGGGCTGCGCCTTGCATTTGGTGCACAGTGGTTCAGCATCACGGACGATTTGGCGCGCTATGTGCTCTGTAGAAGGCGTTGGATCGCGCACCACTTCCGCTTCGGCGATTGTGCGGATGAACTGTTTTTACAGACGCTGGTCGTGAACTCTCCCTTTTTTCAAAGGACGCATGCCGTTTTGGCAGGTCTGCCGGAAGGAGATTATCGCGCCGCGGCACGGAATATCGACTGGACGCGCGGGCAGCCCTATGTCTGGCGCAGCGAGGATCTTTCGGCTCTTCTGGCATCAGACTTCTGCTTTGCTCGCAAGTTTGATCTGGATATCGATGCCGGGGCTGTGCAGGTCGTTGCCCGCCACTTGATGGTGCGTGGGGAAAAAACACGGGATGCCTGCTATTTCCCAGCCGCTTTTTTGCAGGAAAAGGACTTGCATTTCTAAAAGGGGCATGCTATAATCTTTTTGTTAACTATATCGGAGGGATATCTATGGAAGTGGTTTCCTTACTCATTAAGATTATACTTTGCCTTTGTTCTTTGTTCTTGACGATTGTAGTTCTGCTGCAGTCGCAGGAAGCACCGAAGACGATTGGTGACGGCGGGATCAGCAAAAAAGCGAGAGGCATGAATGTCCTGTTGGCAAAGCTGACAAAGATCGCGGCAATTTCTTTTATGATCTTGGCAATCGCATTGGTATTGATTCAGCGGTTCTTTTAAGCAAGGAGTACAGGCGCTCTTTCCCTTCGGAAAGAGCGTTTTTTTATCCCGCAAATGGGGAGAGTATTAGTGTATATGAAACAGACGATTTCTAAAGAAAAATGGGCGGCTCTACGGCAGGAGCTGGGGGACCGCATTGAGGAACAGGGGAGCCTGGACGGGCACCGCTGGGCCCAGACAAAGCAGCTCGCGGCGCCGGAGGAAAAGCGGCTGATCCGTTCGCTCTTGGCAGAGGGGAAGGCTGTGCGCCTGCGCAGCGGCAAGCTCGCCAGCCTGAAAAAGGCGGGGTATGTGCGCGGGCCGATCGAGATTAAACGGGACGGCTTTGGGTTTATCCGCGACCCGGAGGGAGATGTCTTCATCCCGGCAAAGCAGATGCACGGGGCGATGCAAGGCGAAGAGGTGCTGGCTTGGGCAGGCAAAGTCTCCAGGAAGGGCCGCGAGGGGCGGATCGAGCGCGTACTCTCGCCGCTGCCGTACCGTGCCGTTGCCTCCTATGCCCTGGACAAGAAGGGACGGCCCTATGCCATGCTGGAAAATGCGCCGGAGACAGGCCGCAAGGTGGCGCTTCCTAAAGAGGCCAAGCGCATGGCGAAGAAGGGCGATGTGGTCGTTTTGGCCATCACGCGCCGCGCAGGAGATGGAAAACTCGCCGAAGGCCGCATCGAAGAGGTGTTGGGTAAGGCATCCGCGCCGGGGGTGGACATCCTGTCCATCGCCCGCGGATATGGCCTGTATGCCGAGTTTCCGGAAAAGGTGATGCGCGAGGCAGAAAAGATTCCGGAAACGGTCGGGGACAAAGAGCTTGCACACCGGGAGCTCCTCTTTGACAAGCAGATCTTCACAATCGACGGGGTGGACTCGAAGGATCTGGACGACGCAATCTCGCTGGAGCGCGGGCGGAGGGGGCACTACCTGTTGGGCGTGCATATCGCCGATGTTTCGTATTATGTCCGCGCCGGGAGCGCGCTGGATCGGGAAGCCTTTTCCCGAGGGACGAGTGTCTATCTGGTAGATCAGGTGATACCGATGCTCCCCAAGCGGCTCTCCAATGGCATCTGTTCCCTCAACGAAGGCGTGACGCGCCTCACGATGTCCTGCTTTATGGAGATTGACGCAGAGGGCGAGCTGCGCACGGTGCGCTTTGCGAACACGGCCATCCGCTCCTGCCATCGCCTGAACTATGACGAGGTCAATCAGCTGCTGGAGAATAGGGACGCGGATGCGGAAAAGAAGTATGCGGACATTGCGCCCATTTTACGCAGGATGGAAAAGCTTGCAGCAATTTTGCGCGAAAAGCGGCATCGCGACGGCAACATCGATTTTGATGTCCCAGAGGCAAAGATTCTGCTGGACGACAGGAAAAAACCGATAGAAATCCAAAAGCGCGTGCAGCGGACGGCGGAAAAGTTGATTGAGGAATTCATGATCTGCTGCAACAACGCGGTGGCGGAATCCTTTGCCAAGGCGGAGTCGCCTTTCCTGTACCGCATCCACGACCGGCCTGACCCGGTCAAGCTGGAATTTTTGGGGCAGTTCCTCTCCAACTTCGGGTATCGGGAGGACACGCTCACCAACAAGGATTTGCAAAAGATCCTGGAGGACTGTACCGGCAGCCCGCAGGAGCATATGATCAAGACCATCGCGCTCCGGTCGATGAAAAAAGCGGTGTACAGCCCGGACAATCACGGACACTTCGGCCTGGGGTCTGAGGCGTATACGCACTTTACCTCGCCTATCCGCCGCTATCCGGACCTGGTGGTGCATCGCCTTTTGAAGGCGCGCCTTGCCAAATGGGAGCGTTCCGAGCATACGCTTGCCGAGATCGCAGTGCAGGCGAATCAGACCGAGCGCCGAGCAATCGAGGCGGAGCGCAAGGTGGAGGACATCAAAAAGGCGGAATATATGAGCGAGCATATTGGCGAGGTCTTTACGGGCCGCGTCTCCGGGGTGGTCGCGTCGGGTGTCTTTGTAGAGTTGGAAAACACGGTAGAGGGCTTTGTGCCAGCAGCAGACCTGCACGGTGGCCCCTTCCAATATGTGGAGGCCGGTGGGTATATGCAGTCGCAGAAGGGCAAGCGCCGAATCTGCCTTGGCGACGTCATGCAGATTCGCGTTGTTTCGGCAGATAAAGCGACTTCTCGCATTGATTTTTCGGAAATTTCCATTCCCAAAAAGAGAAAAGCGTGATATACTAATAGAAAAGGGGAAGGCCTATGGCAGAGGGAATCAAGATCATTACAAAAAATAAAAAAGCGACGCACGATTTCTTCATCGAAGAACGCTATGAAGCAGGCATTTCCCTCGTGGGGACAGAGGTCAAGTCTCTGCGGATGGGGAAGGTCAATTTGAAAGATTCCTTCGCGTTGGCCAAGGACGGAGAGCTGTATGTGTACAACATGCACATTAGCCCCTATGAGAAGGGAAATATCTTCAACAAGGATCCTCTGCGCACGCGCAAGCTTTTGATGCACAAGAAGGAGATCCAAAAGCTCTTTGGCCTGACGACAGTCAAGGGCTATACGCTGGTTCCGCTTTCGCTGTATTTTAAGCACGGGAAGGTGAAAATGGAGCTTGGCCTGGCTCAGGGCAAGAAACTCTATGACAAGCGACAGTCCATGAAGGAAAAGGCGATTCAGAAAGAAAGCGCGCAGCACTTTAAGGCGCTGCGCTGAAATGGGGGCGTATTGGTTTCGACGGGGATCATTTTCGGCAGATAAGCAAGCCGCAGTGTCCAAAGCTGCGTAAAAAAAGTGGAATTAAAAATAAACGCTAACGATAATACCGTTTTAGCTGCTGCCTAACGGCGGCATGTCCAGCACCCGGAATCCCTGTCCGGCCGGGGCGGGCATCAAAGCAGGGCAGGATCGCGTTTGACCTGCGGCCCGGAGGGTCAAACGAACTTTTGAGGGCTACGTACCGGCTTCCAGCGGAAAGGGCACGCCGGTGCGGAAATTTATACTTTCCGATAAGCTTGTAGAAGGTTTGCCGCGAAGGTTTTCGGACAGGGGTTCGACTCCCCTCGCCTCCACCAAAACGAAGGTATTAAGCAAAAGGCTTGATACCTTTTTTCTTTGCGAAAAATGGCTTTGCAAAGGCAAAAATCACACTTTTGGCTGTCTAAAATATTTTTCGGTTCGCTAAAAAATTATGGCTTGCGGCGATGTTTTTTGAAAAAATTCAGCCACAGATTCAGCCACGAATATTGAGGAAACGGCACACAAGATGTATAATTCAGTCATAGGAAAGGAGAATGGCTATGGCAAAGGCAACAAAGCTTCCAAGCGGAAAATGGAGGTGTAAGGCGTATTACACTGACGAATACGGAAACTATAAATCTAAATCCTTTACCGCTGAAAAGAAGAAGGATGCGGAGGGTGCGGCGGCACTCTTCCTAATGGAACGGCGGCACGCTTCCAGACCAGAAAACAAAACCATGGGAGAATTAATTGACCGCTATATAGACAGCCAATCTAATTTATTATTTCCATCAACTATTGTTGGATATAGAAAAATCAGAAGGACTGCTTTTCAAGATATAGTAGATGTTTGAATTGGACTTTTGACAAAAGAAAAGTATCAAAAAGCGGTAAATGAGTATAGATCGGCATATTTTTCAATCTGAAAATGAAGAAACCTATTATGGCAGAAAAGGAGAAAATCGCCGAGACGAAGGTTGGAAGGAATCGTTATATAGGATATGCGGGGGGCGCGGCTTGCGCTCTTAAAAGCAGTGTTTTATAATAGAAATCAGAAATGGATCGGTCATCTGTAGTAAAAAAGCAGGATGTGTTGAAAATTAGGAGGAGACCCTATGCCAATCCCCAAATATGATGAAATGTATCGCGCCGTCCTCGATTGTTTGGCGGACGGGAAAGCGTATGACTCCAGAGAGGTCAAAGATGCGGTCGCGCGCCGCTTTGCTCTTTCGGAACAAGAGCAGGCCGAATTACTGCCCAGTGGCAAGAAGCGGCTGTTCGCTGATCGCATCGCTTGGACAAGCACCTATTTGAAAAAAGCGGGATTGATGCAGAAGCCCACGCGGGGTGTTTGGCAGATCACTCCGGCAGGGCAGGAAGTCTTGTTCGAAGACCCGCCCAAGATCGACAATGTATATCTTCAACGCTTTGCCTCGTTTCGCGAATTTGTCTCTCCCATGGGAAAGGGAATGGCCGGTACTTCGCTCGCGGTGGTGTCTAGCAAATCGCCGCAGGATATTTTGGATGAGGCGTTTTTGCAGATCAACACCACACTGGCAGAGGACCTGCGCAATGAGATCATGAAGCAGTCTCCTGCTTTTTTTGAACATCTGGTCGTAAAATTGTTAACGCACATGGGATACGGCGGCTCGGTCGAGGATGCGGGCAGCGTTGTGGGGCAATCGGGTGATGAAGGCATCGACGGGATCATCCGCGAGGACAAATTGGGGTTCAGTCGAATCTACATTCAGGCGAAGCGCTGGGACTGTGATATGACGGTAGGAAGGCCGGAGATCCAAAAATTTGTCGGCGCGCTGGCGGGGCAGGGTGCTTTGCGCGGTCTTTTTATCACAACGGCAAAGTTTACCCGGGAAGCGCGTCAATATGCGGAAAAGCAGCACACGACAAAGGTCGTGCTCGTCGACGGTACGGCCTTGGCAAAGTGGATGATTGAGTATAATCTGGGCGTGTCGACGGAGGCGATCTATGCGATCAAGCACATTGACAGCGACTTTTTCGCAGAAGATCTCGACTAACGCGCCTGCAATAGGAAGCATGTCGACGGTGTCACCGATATACAGACAGGAACGAAAACCAAAGCAAGCTCCCAGTGCGATCGCCCCTCGCCGGGGCAGCCAGCAAAGCTTTGCCGGGTCAAAACCAATAAAAATAGCCGCCTTTTTGAAAGCGCGGCTATTTTTGTGCAGTTTTTTTATGAGAGGGGAGCGGGGATCTCATTTTCCAGCGGTGCACCGGCAAAGAAGGCATCCAGATTACCAAGCGTCGTTTGAGCGATATTCTGTAGCGCCTCCTCCGTCAAAAACGCCTGATGCGAGGTCATTAGCACGCGCGGATGGGCAAGCAGCTGCGCCAGCGTCGCATCTGCGGGGGGCTCCGTGGAGCGATCCTCGAAAAAGAAGGCATTTTCCCCTTCGTAGACATCCAGCCCTGCGCCGCGGAGTCTGCCTTCTTGCAGTGCCACAAGCAGAGCTTGCGCGTCGATTAGCCCACCGCGGGAAGTATTGATGAGAAAAGCCCCCGGCTTGATCCGGGAAAACGCCTGCGCATCCAGTAGGTGGTATGTCGCCGGGGTGAGTGGGCAGTGCAGCGAGAGGACATCGCTTTTTTGCAGAACTTCGTCAAATGGAAGATAGCAAAGCCCCTCAGCCGGCTGCGGATAGGGGTCGTAGGCGATGGTCTGCATGCCGAAACCGCGGCAGATCTTTTGAAAGAGTAGGCCGATCTTTCCCGTGCCGAGGATGCCTACGGTTTTTCCGTGCAGGTCGATGCCAGTGAAATCCTGCAGGCGAAAATCGAAATTGCGCGTGCGGGCATAGGCCCGATGGATGTGTCGGTTCAGGCTGAGCAGCAGCCCCATGGCATGTTCGGCCACGGCATAGGGCGAGTAGGCGGGGACGCGCAGAATGTGAATCTTTTCCTGCGCCGCTGCGGCGTCCACATTGTCAAACCCGGCGCAGCGGAGCGCGACGACGCGGATGCCGAGCTGATACAGCGCCGCGATTACCGGGGCGTCCAGCGTATCGTTTACAAAGGCGCAGACAGCGTCCGCACCCCGGGCAAGCTCCGCTGTGCGGGCGGAGAGCTTTTCCGGCAGGTAGCGGATCTGGTACTGCGTATTCCAGCGGTCAAAATTTTCCCGGTCATAGGGCTTGGTATCGAAAAAAGCGATGGTCTTCATGGGGACTCCTTGTCAAAAATTCTCCTGTCTAGCATTTGAAGTTTGCAAAGAAACATGCATGAAAAATTCAAAAATTGTCCATATATTTGCATTGACAGGGAAGCGACGGCTCCGTATAATATGTTAGACGGTAAACAAAATGAGGGAAAGGGTGTGACAAAGTGCCAAAGGAAGAGAAAAGGATTGGCATGGAGATCAATATTGTAGCCAATCTGCTGCGGCGGGAAATGGATCGCCGCTACCGGGAAGATTCTGGAGAAGAGGAGACGCTGTCGGGCGTACGGTGGTGGCTGGTGCACTATTTGATGCAGCACGAGGGAGAGGATGTTTTTCAAAAAGACATTGAAGAACGCTTTTCTGTACGGCGTTCCACCGTTTCCAAGGGGCTCAAGCTGATGGAGCAAAAGGGCTTTATCCGCCGGCGGCCGGTAGAATACGACGCAAGACTGAAAAAGCTGGAATTGACGCCCAAGACGCGTGCACTCTATGTCGAGGCGCAGCGGCAGGAGGCACAGATTGAGCAGCTTTTGCGCGGCGCAATCTCGCCAGAGGAGGCGGAGGCCTTTTTTGGCATTATGCAGAAACTCAAAGCCTCTCTGAGCCAGGAAATAGGCGCAGAGGAGCAGCAGCAGAAGAAGAAGGAAATTTCGAATATACAAGGAGGAAATGAATATGATCAAACGCCTGCTCAAAAGCGTCCGCGAGTATAAAAAGCCCGCACTTTTGACGCCGCTGTGCGTGATGGGAGAGGTCGTCATGGAAGTAATCATTCCACTTTTGATGGCGAGCCTCATCGACAAAGGCATCCAACAGGGCAACATGGGCTATATTCTGAAGATGGGCCTGCTGCTACTCGCGGCATGCACGCTTGCGCTCATCTTTGGGATGCTGTCCAGCCGCTTTGCAACCTATGCGTCGTCGGGGTTTGCTAGCAACCTGCGGCACGACATGTATTACCATCTGCAGGACTATTCCTTTGCCAACATCGACAAATTCTCGGCGTCCAGCCTGGTGACGCGTCTGACGACGGATGTGGAGAATGTGCAGATGTCCTTTCAGATGTGCACGCGCATGGCGGTGCGTGCGCCGATCATGATGATTTTTTCGCTCATCATGTGCTTTGGGATCAATGCGGAAATGGCTTGGATCTTTCTCGGGGCAATCCCGGTGCTGGGCATCGGGCTGTACCTCATCATGACGCGCGCATATCCGGTCTTTGAACGCGTGTTCAAGCGCTATGACGAACTCAACAATGTCGTCGGGGAAAACCTGCACGGCATCCGCGTGGTCAAGAGCTTTGTGCGCGAGGAAAAGGAAAAGGAGAAATTCAATACCGTTTCCGAGAACATTTATCGTGATTATGTCCATGCGGAAAAGATTTTAGCCTTTAACTCGCCGCTCATGCAGTTCTGCATGTACGCCTGCACGCTGCTCATTTCCTGGTTTGGCGCGCGGCTCATCGTCGGTTCGGGCAACAACGGCGCTCTTGGCATGACAACGGGGCAGCTCACCAGCGTGCTCACCTATGCAACGCGCATCCTCATGAGCCTCATGATGCTGTCCATGGTGTTCGTCATGATCACGATGTCCAAGGCTTCGGCAGAGCGCATTGTCGAGGTCCTGGCGGAAGAAAGCGACATCCAGGATCCGAAGGATCCGGTCTATACCGTGGCGGACGGTTCGGTAGAGTTCCGCGGCGTCAATTTCCGCTATGGGAAAAAGGCTGGAAACTTCTGCCTGTCGGATGTCAATCTGCGCATTCCCTCCGGGGCGACGGTGGGAATCCTGGGTGGCACGGGTTCTTCCAAGAGCACCCTGGTGCAGCTGATCCCGCGGCTGTATGACGCAACAAAGGGCAGTGTACTGGTCGGCGGGCGCGATGTGCGCGAATACGACCTGGAATCGCTGCGCAGCGAGGTCGCAATGGTCTTGCAAAAAAACGAGCTCTTCTCGGGGACGATCGCAGAGAACCTGCGCTGGGGCAACCCGGACGCGAGCGACGAGCAGATCCGCCACGCCTGCCGGTTGGCACAAGCCGACGCCTTTATTGAAGCGTTCCCGCAAGGGTATGACACGCATATCGAGCAGGGCGGCACGAATGTGTCCGGCGGGCAGAAACAGCGCCTGTGCATCGCCCGCGCACTTTTGAAAAAGCCGAAGATCCTCATTTTGGACGACTCTACAAGCGCGGTCGACACGCAGACGGACGCGCTCATCCGCAAGGCCTTCCGGGAGGAGATCCCAGAGACGACAAAATTCATCATCGCGCAGCGCGTTTCCTCGGTGGAAGATGCGGACATCATCTTGGTAATGGACGGCGGGCGCATCGTTGCGCAGGGCACGCACGATGAGCTCATGTGCGAAAGCGAAATTTACCGCGAGGTATATACTTCGCAGAAGAAGGGAGGGGACGAAGATGAAAAAGCCGGAAACAAATAAGCAGGCGAACAAGATGCCAAAGGTGCACAAGGAGACGGTCAAGCGCCTGTTCGGCTATATCGTAGGGCCGTATAAATGGCAGCTCCTGCTCGTGATGGTCTGTCTGGTGCTCTCTGCGCTGGCGAGCGTGGCGGGGTCGCTGTTTTTGCAGGTGCTGATCGATGACTACATCTTCCCGCTGATCGGGCAGGCGGCCCCGGTGTTTAGCGGGCTCGCACATGCGATTTTGTGGATGGCGGCGATCTACCTCGGCGGAATTTTCGCAAACTACCTTTCCAACCGCATCATGCTGGAGGTCGCGCAAAAGACGCTCAAAACCATCCGCGACGACATGTTCGCACACATGCAGACGCTGCCGATTCGCTATTTCGACACGCATACGCATGGCGACATCATGAGCTATTATACAAACGACGCGGATACTCTGCGGCAGATGATCTCGCAGAGCATTCCCAATGTCGTCTCCTCGGTCATCACGGTGGTGACAGTATTCGTCTCCATGCTCCTGACAAGCATGTGGATGACGCTGTTTACGCTGGTCACGCTGGGCTGCATGTTTGTGATTATCCGCAAGGTGGCGGGCAAGAGCGGCAGCTACTTTATTCGCCGGCAGCGTTCCATCGGCGCCATGAACGGATATATTGAGGAGATGATCAACGGCCAGAAGGTCATTAAAGTGTTCTGCCACGAGGATGCCGCTAAACGAGACTTTGACGCGCTCAACGAAACGCTGCGCGAGCATACCTACGAGGCCAACAAGTTTTCCAACATCCTGATGCCGATCGTGGGCAACCTCGGCAACATGCAGTATATCCTGCTGGCCATTGTCGGCGGCGCGCTGGCAATCGGCGGAGTCGGTGGGCTGACATTGGGCGGAGTCGTTTCGTTTTTGCAGCTCTCCCGTAGCTTCACACAGCCAATCACACAGGTCTCCAACCAGATGAACTCCATCATCATGGCGCTGGCCGGTGCGGAACGCATCTTTGCGCTGATGGACGAGCCCTCGGAAGTGGATGACGGCTATGTGACGCTTGTCAACGCGAAGTACAATGCGGCGGGCGAGATCGAAGAATGTCCGGAGCACACGGGCATATGGGCGTGGAAGCACCCGCACGGCGACGGGACGCTCACCTATACGAAGCTCCAGGGGGATGTCCGTCTGTTTGATGTGGACTTTGGCTATACGCCGGAAAAAATGGTGCTGCACAACATCACGCTGTACGCCGAGCCAGGGCAGAAGGTCGCGTTTGTCGGCGCGACGGGCGCGGGCAAGACGACGATTACCA
>CAOKKG010000019.1 GCA_948468985.1 uncultured Eubacteriales bacterium
TTTAGAGAGCTTCGGCGTTGGCGGCGTCCCCTGCTATGGCGATGAGGCGTTTTTGGACGCCATTCACCGCTTTCTGCAGAGCGGGAAAACCCTTGTCATGGCGACGCAGGTGCCCTTCGAGGGGAGCGATATGGAGGTCTATCAGGTCGGGTTCCAGCTTAAGGAGCGCTATGAGGTCCTGGAGGCATACACCATGACCCTGGAGGCTGCCGTCACCAAGCTCATGTGGATTCTTGCCAGAACACAGGATCGTGCCGAGGTGCGCCGCCTCTTCTATACGCCGATCGCCAAGGACATTCTTCTACCCTAAAAAATTTTTATGCTGCCAAGCGGCTGCAAAAGAAGGATTTCCGCAAGAAAAGCCAAATATTGCGTTATGAATCATTGCCCAAAAGGAGGAACGCATGGCTGTTTTTGAACTCACCTTCCGTGCAGAGACGCTGGACTTCGACCAGAATGTCACCGTCCTGCTCCCCGAACCGGAAAACCTCGCCCTCGCAGAGACGGGCAAACCCTTCCGAGGGGAACTTCCCGTGCTGTATTTGCTGCATGGGTATTCCGACGATCACACTTCCTGGCTGCGCCGCAGCAGCATCGAGCGCTATCTCACGATGGATTCCACGCGTCCGCTCATCTGCGTGTGCCCCTCGGTACAAAATTCATTCTATACCGACATGGAATACGGCTGGAAGTATTATACCTACCTGACCGAGGAACTGCCCCGGCTGCTGTCCCGCTGGATCCGTATCTCGAGCAAGCCGGAGGACACCTTTATTGCCGGGCTTTCTATGGGTGGATACGGCGCGTATAAAATCGCGCTCAGTCACCCTGAGCGCTTTGCCGCCGCGGCCAGTTTTTCCGGCGTGTTGGACATCGCCAAGAGCGGCCGGGACAACCCCGCCCGGGACGGCGCAGCCTACAATGTCTTTGGCAAGAACTGCAGCGAGCTTGCAGGCACGCCGCATGACATCTACCGCCTGCTGGACGAGGCGATCGCGAGCGGCAAGCCCCTTCCGCAGCTGTACGCCTCCTGCGGGACGGCCGACTCACTCTATGCAAACAACCTCGCCTTCCGCGACTATATCGCGCAGAAGGAAGTAGTTGACTTCACCTTCTTTGCCCAGGAAGGGCTGGCGCACGAATGGGCCTTCTGGGACAGCGAAGTACAGAAATTGCTTGGCTGGCTGCCTATCCGCGAAGAATGCTAAGGAAAGGAGATTTTTTTCATGTCATTAGGAACGCTTTATTTCTATTCTGAGGTGCTGCATTCCTCGCAGAAGGTCAACATTCTGCTCCCCGAGCCGCGCACAATCTCTCCCCTTCCTATGGAGGATATGGAGGTGCTCTACCTGCTGCACGGGATGCAGGGCAGCGCGCATTCCTGGCCGTCATCCACTTCGGCGGAGCGCTATCTGTATGAATCCGGCCGCAACATGGCCGTCATCGTCCCCACAATGAAATCCAATTTCTATACCGATCAAAAGATTGGCGACGCGTATTATACTTATGTCGCCGAGGAACTCCCGCGCCTTGTCGAGAGCTATTTGCATGTAAGCCCCAAGCGCGAAAAGACCTATGTCGCCGGGTTGTCCATGGGGGGATACGGCGCGATGAAGCTCGCGCTCTCGCACCCCGAAAAGTATTCGTTCGGCGCGTCCTTCTCCGGCGCGGTGGACATGGCGCCCGCTGTAGCGCGCGCTGCCGAAGGCGAGCCGCACAATCTGTTCCGCTTTATCTTCGGTTCACCGGAAGAGTTCGCCGGTTCGGTGGACAACACGCGCGGCCTGTTGGAACATTGCGCCAAGACGGCGCAACAGCTCCCCCGGCTGTACCTGTCCTGCGGCACGGCCGATGCGCTCTTCCCCGCCAACAAGGCGTTTGCCGAACGCGCGAAAGAACTTGGTTATTCCGTCAAGTTCCATATCGAGAAGGAGATGGGGCATTCCTGGCGGTTTTGGGACCTAGAGGTCGAAAAGCTGCTGCGCACGCTGCTCTAAGTACGCGCGGCAAAAAAGCACAAAAAAAGACTGGCGCGTGCCAGTCTTTTTCATTGCATTTATCCTTCCAGGTCTTCCTTGATCTTGCGGAAGAGGCCCTTGCCGCGCTTTTCCGGCTTTTCCAAACCTTCGAATTCGGCGATCAATTCCCGCTGCCGGTCGGTCAATTTGCGCGGGACCTCGACATTCACCTTGACATACAGATCGCCCTTGCGATCCTGCCGCAGGTATTTGATGCCCTTGTCGCGCAGGCGGAACACCGTGCCCGTCTGCGTGCCCGCAGGGATCTTGTACTTGACCTCACCCTCCAGTGTCAGCACCTGCAGCTCGCACCCGAGCGCCGCCTGCCCAAAGCTCAGCGGCATATCCAGGTACAGATCTGCCCCGTCGCGCTTGAAGCGCTTATGCGGCTTGACACGCACATAGATGAGCAGCGCACCTGCTTCCGCCCCCTGATCGCCCGCATTGCCCTGTCCATAGAGCGTCAGCGTCTGTCCGTCGCTGATGCCCGCCGGAATGTTGATGCTGATCGTCCGCCGCTTGACCGTCTTACCCGCGCCGCCGCAGACCTCGCAGGGATCGTCGATGATCTCGCCTGTGCCGCCGCACTGCGGGCAGGTCGTGATGTTCATGAAGCCGCCCATCGAACGGCGCATCTGTCCGCTGCCGCCGCAGGCCTGACAGGTGTGCTTGCCCGTACCCTTCTTCGCCCCACTGCCCGCACAGGCTTCGCAGGTCTCGTAGCGGTTTACGGTCACTTCCTTTTTGACGCCGAACGCCGCCTCTTCAAAGGTGATGCGGATGGAGGTCTCCAAGTCCGACCCGCGCGCAGGGCCACGCCGCCGCGCCGCACCGCCGCCGAAAAAGCTCTCAAAAATATCTTCAAAACCACCGAACCCGCCGTTTCCGCCAAAACCGCCGAATCCGCCATAGCCCGCACCCGCCCCGGCGCTCCCGTCGAACGCGCTCGAACCGAACTGATCATATTGCGCGCGCTTCTGATCGTCCGAAAGAACCTGATAGGCTTCGTTGACTTCCTTAAATTTCTGCGCCGCGTTTTCGTCGTCGTGATTGAGATCGGGGTGATATTTCTTTGCAAGCTGACGATACGCCTTCTTGATCTCTTCCGCGGAGGCATTCCGCTCTACGCCCAGCGTTTCATAATAATCCTTGTTCGCCACTATCTATTCCGCCTTTATTTCTCCCAAACCCGAGAAAAAGAAGGCGAAAACCGCCTTCTTTTCCCAAAAGCCAATTCGTATGCGACGCTTATTTCTTTTCGTCGTCCACCACTTCGTAGTCGGCGTCGACCACATTGTCGCCCTTCGCGCCCGTACCGGCCTGCTGCGCACCTGCCGCGCCGGCAGCGCCCTGATTGGCCGTCGCCGTGCTGTATGCCTTGCCGAACACTTCATAGGAGCTGCTCGTGAGCGCTTCCGTTGCGGACTTAATCGCCTCAAAATCCGTACCTTCCAACGCCTTCTTGACGGCGGCGACTTTTTCCTCGAGCGTCTTCTTATCTGCGTCGCTCACCTTGTCGCCCAATTCCTTAATCGTCTTTTCGGTCTGATAGACGATAGAGTCAGCGTTGTTGCGCACCTCAATTTCTTCCTTGCGCTTCTTATCTTCCTCCGCATACTGCTCGGCTTCCTTGACAGCCTTGTCAATGTCCGCATCGGACAGGTTGGTCGAAGCGGTGATCGTAATCTTCTGCTCGTTGCCGGATCCGAGATCCTTCGCCGAGACATGCACGATGCCATTGGCGTCGATGTCGAAGGTGACTTCGATCTGCGGAACGCCTCTCGGTGCCGGCGGGATTCCCGTCAGCGTGAAGCGGCCGAGCGTCTTATTGTACTGTGCCATTTCGCGCTCGCCTTGCAGAACATGAATCTCCACGCTCGTCTGTCCATCGGCCGCCGTCGAGAACACCTGGCTCTTCTTGGTCGGGATAGTCGTGTTGCGCTCGATCAGCTTGGTGCACACGCCGCCAAGCGTTTCAATACCCAGGGAAAGGGGCGTGACATCCAGCAGCAGGACATCCTTGACCTCGCCGCTCAGTACGCCGCCCTGAATCGCCGCGCCGATTGCGACGCATTCATCCGGGTTGATGCCCTTATAGGGTTCGTGGCCGGTGAGCTCCTTCACCTTGTCTTGCACTGCCGGGATACGGGTCGAGCCGCCCACGAGGACGACCTTATCCAGATCCGACGCCTTGAGACCCGCGTCACGCAGCGCATTCTGCACCGGGACTTCCGTCGCCTTCACGAGGTCTTCGGTCAGTTGGTTGAACTGTGCGCGCGTCAGCGTCAGGTCCAAATGCTTCGGGCCGCTCGCGTCCATCGTGATGAACGGGAGGTTGATGTTGCTCTGCATCACGCCGGACAGGTCGATCTTCGCCTTTTCCGCCGCTTCCTTCAAGCGCTGCATCGCGGCGCTATCTTTGGACAGGTCAATGCCCTGTTCCTTTTTGAATTCTTCGACCATCCAATTCACAATGCGCGCGTCAAAGTCGTCGCCGCCGAGACGCGTATTGCCATTGGTCGCCAACACTTCGATGACATTGTCGGCAATCTCCAGGATGGACACATCGAAGGTGCCGCCGCCGAGGTCGTAGACCAAAATCTTCTGATTGTCGTCCTTATCCAAGCCATAGGCAAGTGCTGCCGCCGTCGGCTCGTTGATGATGCGCAATACTTCAAGGCCCGCAATCTTGCCGGCGTCCTTGGTCGCCTGGCGCTGTGCATCGTCAAAATAGGCCGGGACGGTGATGACCGCCTGCGTAACCGGCTCGCCCAGATAACTTTCCGCATCTGCCTTGAGCTTTGCCAGAATCATTGCGGAAATTTCCTGTGGAGAATAGCTCTTATCGCCGATGTGTACCTTGCGGTCAGTGCCCATGTCCCGCTTGATCGAAGAAATCGTATTTTCATGGTTGGTCACGGCCTGCCGCTTTGCGATCTGACCGACCAAACGCTCTCCATTCTTTGTAAATGCCACGACCGAGGAAGTCGTCCGCGCGCCCTCCGCATTCGGAATGACAACCGGCTCGCCGCCTTCCATGACAGCCATGCAGCTATTTGTCGTACCTAAGTCGATACCAATGATTCTGCTCATCGTAGTCTCCTCCAAACTTATTCTAAAAAATAGTATACAGATTTATTTGACAACCATAACCATGCTATGGCGCAAGACTTGTTCCTTGGTGCGATAGCCCTTTTGTAGAACGCTACGCACCGTGCCGCTTTGCTCCTCCCCTTCCGGGTCGACCTGCATCACGGCATTATGCAGGTTCGGGTCGAATGGTTGACCCTCGGCTTTGATCTCCTCGATCCCCATCTCGGAAAACAGGCCGGAGAGCTGCTTTTGGATCTTTTCAATCCCCTCCCTCAGGGGGGAATCCTCGCTCGCCGCTGAGAGCGCGCGTTCCATATTGTCCATCACCGGCAGGAATTTCGCCGCCGTTGCGAGCTTCGCGTCCGTCTTGGCTTTTTCCGCCGCCTGGGCGTTCCGCCGTTTATAGTTTTCGAAATTCGCCCGCTCCCGAAGCAGCGCGTCCAGATATTCGTCCCGCTGTGCCTCCGCCTGGGCAAGCAGCTCCGTCTCGCCGACCGGGGCCTGTGCCGCTTCTTCTGCGGCGGGCATCTCTGTTTCCGGCGTTTCGATGATCAACTCTTCCTTCTTATTGGTTTTGTTCTTTGACATCTTTGCTCCTAGTTTCCGGTTTGCCTTCTATTGGTTTTTGCCCATAGGCAAACAGTTCGTTCATACTGGCGCTCATGGAATGCAGGATGGAAAGGATTTTTGCGTAATTCATCCGCGTCGGCCCAATGACGCCAAAGGTCCCGACCTTCCCTTTGTTGATACGATAGGAAGCGGTGACCACGCTCATGTGTTCGAGCTCGGGGATCTGGTTTTCCTTGCCGATGCGGATGGTGAACTCCATGTTGCTCCGCCCCGCAAGCAGCTTATACAGCGTATCCTTCGTTTCCAGCAGCGCCAAAAAGCGCCGCGCCTTGTCGATATCCTGATATTCCGGGTGGTTAAAGATGTTCTGTGCGCCACCCAACACCACTTCGCGCTTGGCTTGTGCCTGCAAATTCGCCATCACGGCGTTTAGAAGCTGCTCCGCAAACGCCCGATAGGCCTCCAGCTCGCCCGCCGCCGCGCCGCGCACCTCGCTAAGCGCCTCATCCAGCCGCTTACCGACGGCCATGCTCGTGAGCCAGTTGGAGATATTTTCGAGGTATGCTTCCTCAATATCCGCTGGGACGGAGATTAGCACATCCTTTACGATCCCGGAGCTGAACACCAGCACTACCAGCGCTTTATCCTGCGCAATTTTCACAATCTGTATGCGTTTCAGCTCGAATCGATCCAGCTGCGGAACAAGCACGAGCGAAGTTAGGTTCGTCATGTCCGAAAGCGCCTGTGCAGTCGCCTCGACCACATTGTTGACTTCCGAGACCTTTGCGTTCAGGTACTGCTGCACAAAGCCGATTTCTTCCTGGTTGAGCGTTGAGACCTTCATCCAGGTGTCGACATACAGCCGGTATGCTTTGTCCGAAGGCTTGCGGCCGGCCGATGTGTGCGGCTGCTCCAAATAACCCTCTTCTTCCAGGTCAGCCATCTCGTTGCGAATTGTCGCCGGACTGATATGCATATCCTCCCGCTTCGCCAGGGTTCTGGATCCGACGGGAGTGCCTGTCATAATGTAGTCATCGACAATCGCCTTCAAAATCATCAATTTGCGATTGGACATTCCCATGATCAGCCTCCCTTTCTCGGGATTGTTAGCACTCGTTTCATTCGAGTGCTAATCACTGATATAAAAATAGCACTCTTTGCGAAAATAGTCAATAGGCCAATTATGTACAATTCATTAATGTTGGAGAGCAACTCCAAAAAAGCGCTTCTCTCCCGGCGCAGCATTGGCACAATTTGCATGGCGCCAATGCATTTTTGCCGAGCCTGCTGCACTGCGAGCTTCCAATGCAGCGCAGACACAATCTGCGCATCATTGCTATGCTGCATAATCTACCACGGTTCTCCTCGACTGCCTCGTCCGGAAATGCTCCCCTGGCACTGGCGGTAGCCCTCCCTACCCACCGGTGCTTTGGAGGGCACAAAAAAAGGGCACACATTTTGTGCGCCCTCTTCTTATAGAAAGTTTATTTTGCGAGGATTTTCTTTGCCTTTGCGACCAGGTTCTCCGTCGTGAAGCCGAATTCCTTGAACAGGATATCAGCCGGAGCGGATGCGCCGAAGTGATCGATGCACAGCGTGTCGCCATCCAAACCGACATACTTCTGCCAGCCAAAGCTGCAGCCTGCTTCCACCGCGATACGCTTGCGGACAGCCGCGGGCAGCACGCTTTCCTTATATTCATCGCACTGCGCGTCGAATACTTCCTGGCAGGGCATGGAGACTACGCGAACTGCAACGCCTTCCGCCGTCAGCTGCTCATACGCCTTGACGCAGAGCTCGACTTCCGAACCCGTGCCGATGAGAATGAGTTCCGGCGTGCCTTCGCAGTCCTTCAGGATATAGCCACCCTTGAGCGCCGCTTTGCCCGTTTCTTCATAAAGTGGGAGCTTCTGACGGGACAGCGCCATCACGACCGGGCCTTCAGCTTTGGTGAGCGCGAACTCATATGCCGCAGCCGTTTCCTTGGAGTCCGCCGGACGCCACATATAGGTATCCGGCATGGAGCGGATACCAGCGAGCTGCTCAATCGGTTCGTGCGTCGGGCCATCTTCGCCTACGCCGATGCTGTCGTGCGTCATCACATAGATGACCGGCAACTTCATGAGTGCGGAGAGGCGGATGCCGTGCTTCAGGTAATCGCTGAACACGAAGAAGGTCGCCACATAGGGCCGGATGCCGCCGTGCAGGTACATGCCGTTCGCCATACCGGCCATCGCGAATTCGCGGATACCAAAATGGATGTTGGAGCCCGCATAGTTAGCCGCAGAGAAGTATTCGCGCTTGTCCATGACCGACTTGTTAGAGGGTGCCAGGTCTGCAGAACCGCCCATCAGGTTGGGCAGCTTGTCCGCCAGCTTGTTCAGCACCTTGCCGGAGGATTCTCTCGTTGCCATCGGACCGGCGAACTTATAGAATTCCTCGTCGAACATGCATTCACAGGGCTTCTTCTTATAGTCTTCATACAGCTTGGCCAGTTCCGGATACTGTTCTGCATACTTCGCGAACATTTCCTTCCACTCGGCTTCCTTCTTGGCGTTGGCTTCTGCCTGTTCCTTCGCAGCCGCATATACTTCATCCGGCACATAGAAGGACTTGTCGGCATCTACGCCCAGCGTTTCCTTCAGAATCTTGAGGTTCGCTTCGCCGATCGGGGAGCCGTGGCAGCCAGCCGTGCCAGCCACCGGCGCGCAGCCATAGCCGATTGTCGTGCGGCAGATGATGATAGACGGCTTATCTGTCACAGCCTTTGCCGCCTGGATCGCCGCGTCGATCGCATCGATGTCCGTGTTGGCATCGTCGACATGCTGCACATGCCAGCCATACGCTTCATAGCGCTTGCCGACATCTTCCGTGAATGCGGAATCCGTGTCGCCTTCGATCGTGATGTTGTTCTTATCGTACAGCAGGATCAGCTTGCCCAGCTTGAGCGTACCCGCGAGCGAGCTTGCTTCGCCGGAGATACCTTCCATCAGACAGCCGTCGCCCGTGAGAACATAGGTATAGTGATCGACAATCGGGAAGCCCGGCTTGTTGAAGATGGCAGCCAGGTGCGCTTCCGCCATCGCCATACCGACGGCGTTGGCCACGCCCATGCCCAGCGGGCCGGTGCTCGTCTCTACGCCGGGGGTCACATCATATTCCGGATGGCCAGGCGTCTTGGAACCCCACTGACGGAAGTTCTTGATGTCATCCATGGAAACGCCCATACCATACAGATGCATCATGGTGTACAGCAGCATGGAGCCATGGCCTGCGGAGAGGACGAAACGGTCTCTGTCATCCCACTTGAGGTCCGCGGGGTTCATTTTATAGTGTCTGGAGAACAAGGTATGAGCAATCGGAGCGGCGCCCATCGTAATGCCCGGGTGGCCGGAATTGCTCTTGTTGATTGCCTCGGCGCTCAATACACGAATCGTATTGACGCTGAGGTTATCGGTCGATTTCATAAAAAATCCTCCTTGGTTTTTTCTATATGCCCTATTATACCCTGCACGAGGGGGATTCGCAATGCTTTTGCCCAAAGTTTCCATCCGAAAAATTTTCGTCCGGCGCTTGCTCCGCGTATTCCAAAAGCTCTACCACGATGCTGTTGTGCAAGTCCATGCCGTGATCCGTCAGGCAGAACGCCCCGTCCTGCACGCGGGCATAGCCCGTTTGCAGGAGCTTTTGCAGGAAGCTCCCTGCCCGCCGCCCGCGCGGCAGCTCCCCCAGCGGAATGCCCTCCACAAGGCGTGTTTTGAGCATCAATGCTTCCGTGACAGGCTCCGCCGCCTCGCGCTGCACCGTGGCAGATACCCCGGCCGCGACTTTGGAAAGATAGTTTTCGATGCTTGCCGTATTGCCGTAGCGCACCCCCTGGAAGCAGGAATGTGCCGCCACACCGAGGCCGACATATTCCTCCCCGCGCCAATACTTGAGGTTATGCCGGCAGGCGTATCCCTTCTTAGCGAAATTGGAAATCTCATACCGCGCAAACCCGGCTTCGCGAAAGCGCGCCATCATCGCATAGAACATGGCGCGATCCGTATCGTCGTCCGGCTGCGGCGCGCCGAACAGGGGCGTCCCCCGCTCCAGCCGCAGCGCATAGGCCGAAATGTGCGTAACTGGCAAGGCAGAGAGTTTTTCGGCACTCTCCTCTGCCGCTGCAACACTCTGCGTAGGCAGCGAATACATAAGGTCGGCGCTGATGTTGGAAAACCCGGCGGCCTGTGCGGCCTCCAGCGCCCTCAGGAAATCTGCATAGGTATGTGTACGGCCGATTTTCCGCAAGAGCTCGCCCTGTGTAGCCTGGAGCCCTAAGCTCAGGCGGTTGATCCCCGCCCCGAAGAATTCCCGCGCTTTTTCACCGTCCAGCGAATTGGGATTCGCCTCGATGCTGATTTCGGCGTCCTCTGCAATGCGAAATACCTGCCGCATCGCCTCCATGAGCCGCGCAATGTCGCCCAGACGCAGGCAAGAGGGCGTCCCGCCGCCGATATAGACCGTGTCCACCGCGCACCCGGCATAGCGCGCCGCCTCGCGAGGCAATGCGTCCAGATATGCAGGCAGCGTCCCCCAGGCGTCGGTATAGGAGGTGAAGTCGCAATATCCACACTTGCTCCGGCAATAGGGGATATGAATATACAGCCCCCGCGCCGCCTCGGCCGTCAATCCAGTTTGAGAATGCTCATAAACGCCTCAGAGGGAACCTCCACGCTGCCGATTTGCCGCATCCTCTTCTTGCCTTCCTTCTGTTTTTCCAGCAGCTTTTTCTTGCGGCTGATATCGCCGCCATAGCACTTTGCTAGGACATCCTTGCGCAGCGCACGCACCGTTTCCCGTGCGATCACTTTGCCGCCAATTGCCGCCTGGATCGGAATCTCAAACATCTGCCGCGGGATGACATCCTTGAGTTTTTCCGCGATAGCGCGACCGCGAGTGTAGGCCCGATCTTTATGCACGATAATCGAAAGCGCGTCGCACACCTCGCCATTTAGGAGGATGTCCAGCTTAACAAGTTCGCTTCTCGCATAGCCCTTGATCTCATAATCCATCGATGCATAGCCCTTGGTACGCGATTTAAGCGCATCAAAGAAATCGAAAATGATCTCGTTCAGCGGAATGTCATAGTGAATCATGACGCGGGACCCTTCAATGTATTCCATGTTCTGGAACACGCCGCGCTTGTCCTGGCAGACCTCCATGACCGCACCGACATAGTCGTTCGGCGTGATGACGCTCACGGCCGCAATCGGTTCCTCCATATAGTCAATCGTCGAAAGATCCGGCATGCCGGATGGGTTTTCCACCTCCAGCACCTCACCGTCCGTCTTGACGATCCGGTAACTGACGCTGGGCGCCGTCGTCACGATGTTCAGGTCAAATTCCCGCTCTAGACGCTGCTGGATGATCTCCATGTGCAGCAGCCCCAAAAAGCCGCAGCGGAACCCGAACCCAAGCGCAACGGAGGTTTCCGGGTCAAAGGACAGCGCCGCGTCGTTGAGCTGCAATTTTTCAAGCGCCTCTTTGAGTGCGTCATAGTCGCCTCCGTCCGCCGGATAAATCCCGCAGAACACGACGGGCAGCGCCTTTTTATACCCGGGCAGCGCCTCGGCCGCCGGGTTGGCCGCGTCGGTGATCGTGTCGCCCACGCGCGTATCCGCAACCGTCTTGATGCTGGCGGCGATATAGCCGACATCGCCTGCACACAGTTCCCCGACCGGCTGAAAGCGCGGTGTGAAGATGCCCGTTTCCGTCACGAGGTATTCCTTGCCGCCGGCCATAAAGCGGATGGTGCTCCCCGGGCGGACACTACCCTCCTTGATGCGCACAAAACTGATTGCACCCTTGTAATTGTCGTAATAGGAATCGAAGATGAGCGCCTTTAAGGGATCCTTCTCCCCGCCCTTGGGCGGGGGGAGGTAGTCGGCAATGGCGTCCAGCACTGCCTCGATGCCGATCCCCTCCTTGGCGCTGATGCGCGGCGCATAGCTGCAATCCAGGCCGATCACATCCTCCACTTCCTTTGCGACCTCGTCCGGCCGCGCCGAAGGCAGGTCAATCTTGTTGATGACCGGCAGGATCTCCAGATTGTTGTCCAGCGCCAGATACACATTCGCCAGCGTCTGCGCCTCCACCCCCTGCGTCGCGTCCACCACCAGGATCGCGCCCTCGCAGGCGGCCAATGCGCGAGACACCTCATAAGTAAAGTCCACATGGCCGGGCGTGTCGATGAGGTTATAGGTATAGCGCACGCCGTCCTTTATATAGTGCATGCTGATCGCCTGGGACTTGATTGTAATCCCTCGCTCGCGCTCCAAATCCATGCGGTCCAGAATGCGGTCTTCCATGTCGCGCTCCGCGATGGTCTCCGTCTTTTCGATCAAACGGTCCGCCAGCGTGGATTTGCCATGATCGATATGGGCGATGATGCAAAAATTTCGTATGCTTTCCTGTCGAGACATATCGTTCCTTTCTCGGGAATTCGCTTCTCCAATAGATTCCCTACTATCTTATATAAAAAACGGAAAAAGCGCAAGAAAAACCCGCGCTTTCCCGCCAGCACAAAAAGACGCCCCGGTTTCCGGGGCGTGCAGGCTGTCAGGCGTCCTTGCCGCAGCACTTTTTGTACTTTTTCCCGCTTCCGCAGGGGCACGGGTCGTTGCGGCCGATCTTTTGATCGTTGATGACCTGCCGGGACTTCCGCCAGGCCTTGGTGATCTCCTGCCGCTTGGAAAGCGGAAGAACATCCTCCCATTCCGGGAGCGTATACAGCCATTTCGCCTTTGCCTCGAGCATGTTGAAATACAGCTTTTCAAAATCTACATCCAGGCAGAGGGGCGTGTCCTCCGCGAGATCCTCCACCGCATAGCCCAGCTTCAAGCTGTCGTTGATACCGTCCATAAACCCGCAGAACACGGCTGGTTCCATGGAAAATTCCTTGGCCAGCTCGGCCAGCGTCCCGGCAAAGGGCGTGTCCTTGTTTGCAAGGATCTTTTTATAATTTTCCGTCTCTGCCGCAAAATATTCGTTCCAATAGGCCATCTGTGCTTCTGGTGTGGTCTGCATATCGGCCATATTGCGCCAAGTTTCATAAAGTTTCATCGTGTTTTGTTTGCCTCTCTTTATTCATACAGCTTTACAAGCCGTTTATGGATGCAGGAAATAAATTCGTGCGTATTGACCGCCTTCTTATGCTCCAGCGTAGACAGCATCGCCAAATCCTTCGTCATCTCGCCCGCCTCGATCGTCTTCAGCGTCGCCTTTTCCAGGTTGCGGCCGAATTCCACAAGCGCATCGTTGCCGTCCAATTCCCCGCGCTTTTGGAGCGCGCCGCTCCACGCGAAGATGGTCGCGACAGAGTTGGTCGAGGTCTCCTCGCCCTCCAGGTGCTTATAGTAGTGGCGTGTCACCGTGCCGTGCGCCGCTTCGTATTCATACTTTCCATCCGGCGAGACGAGCACGGAAGTCATCATTGCCAAGCTGCCGAACGCCGTTGCGAGCATATCGCTCATCACATCGCCGTCATAGTTCTTGAGTGCCCAGACAAAGCCGCCCTCCGATCGGATGACCCGCGCCACCGCGTCGTCAATTAATGTATAGAAATAGGTGATGCCCGCCGCCTCAAACGCCGCTTGAAATTCTTTTTCATACACTTCCTGAAAGATATCCTTAAAGGTGTGGTCGTACTTTTTAGAGATCGTGTCCTTCGCGGAGAACCAGAGATCCTGTTTGACGCTCAATGCATAGTTGAAGCAGCTTCGCGCAAAGCTGTGGATGGAGTCTATCGTGTTGAACATCCCCATCAAGATGCCACCGTGCGCGTCATAATTGCAGATCATCTGCCGTGATTCGTTGCCGTCGAGGTCGGTCACCACCAACTCTGCCTTAGCTGCGCCCGGCACCTTCATTTCCGACGCCTTATAAATATCGCCGAATGCATGACGGGCAATGGTAATCGGCTTTTTCCAGCTGCGGACATACGGATCAATCCCCGCAACCAGGATCGGCGCGCGGAACACCGTGCCGTCCATAATGCCCCGGATGGTCGCGTTCGGGCTGGGGTACATCTGCTTTAGGTGGTATTCCTCCATGCGCTGTGCATTGGGCGTGATTGTGGCGCATTTCACCGCGACGCCATAGCGGATCGCCGCATGCGCGGCGTCTTTGGTCACCTGATCGCCCGTCTCGTCACGATGCGGGAGACCCAGGTCGTAATATTCCGTCTTGAGATCCACAAAGGGAAGAATCAGTTCATCCTTGATTTCCTGCCAGATGACCCGCGTCATCTCGTCGCCGTCCATTTCCACAAGCGGCGTCTGCATGCTGATTTTGTTCATCGGGATTCCTCTCTGTCTTTGGGAACAGGGCGCTTGCCCGCCCAGTTTTCATTTTTCCTAAAATATAGCATATTTTTCCGCGTTTGTGAATAGGGAGCGCGCATTTTCTGCCACCACCTCCTGCAAAAAATTCACATTCTTCCCACCCGCACCGCTATGGTAAAGCCATAAAACTATGGTACAATAAGAAAATTCACGGAGGTCTTTATGAAACGAACCATTTTTCGCCTGTTCTGCATCGCTGTCGCGCTCCTTTGCGGCCTTTCTCTCGCCGCCTGCCGGTCGTCCGCGGCCGACACTGTCGTCGCCGAATGGAAAGGCACCAAAATCACGCTGGGACAGCTGTTTGACGAGCTGGATTATCAATTCTATTTCTCCGGCACGGAGGAAGGCTTGACCGAGCAGACTCTGCTGGAGGCCGCCGCGGCGCAGCTAAACACGCTCATCGCCTACTACACCGCCCTTGAAAAAGCAGAAGAGTTGGGACTGGACGGCCTTTCCGGTGAGGAGCAGGCCGCCATCCTGGAAGAGGTCTCCGCCGACCTGGAAAATGGCCGTCAATACTATACCGAAACGCTGTGCGAGCAAAATGGAGCTCTTTCCGACGCGCAGCTGGAGGCGCTTGTTGAGGCTGCCATGCAGGAGGCGGGCTACAGCGAACAGGCGCTTTGCGCGCACTATACGGAGGCTGCGATCTATGAGCACATCTTCTCCTACTGCACCGACGCCCTGACGCTTTCCACAGACGAACTGCAAGCGGGTGTCTCTAATCTGGCCGAGCAGGCGCGGGAGACCTATGCCACCGACCCGGACCGCTATGACTACGACCAACTGCTCGACGCTACGATCTACTACACCCCCGCCCATGTGCGCCGCATCAAACACATCCTAATTGCCCTCACGGAGGAGGATGCCGAAGCCGTTTCCGCTGCTTATGCCGCCGAAAACACCGAAGAGGGCGATGCGCTGCTCGCCGAAGCGCTGGAGCACATTCGCGGCGAAGCCGAGGAGGTCTACGCCCGCGTCCAGCTCGACCCCGGCAAGTTTGACGAGATCTTGCAGGAACTGACCGACGACCCGGAGGCCGCGGACAACCCGGACGGCTACTTTGTCCGCGAGAGCAGCGCGATGTACAGTCCCGCTTTTTTGAAAGCAGCCTTCGCCCTACAAACGGAGGGTGAATTGAGCGGTCTTATCGCCACCAGCAGCGGGTACCACATCCTCCGCCTGGAAGAAATCGTCCCCGAGGGCCCCACGGATTTGGAGGATGTCGCCGACGCTGCCTATGAAACGCTGCTCCAGCAAAAAAAGGAAGCAGCCTTCCAGGAAAACATCCGCGCCTGGCAAGAAGGCATCTCCATCCGCACCTATCCGTCCCGGTATAAAGCAGCTGTGAAGGAGCGTTATGCAGAGCTGCTCTCCTGAGCCCCTCGCTTCCTCATTTCCGCCCACACCTTGCTTTGGCGCGTTGCACCGTCCCGAAAAGCCATCAAAAAAGCGGCTGCCGCCGAAACCATGCGACAGGCCGCTTTTTGTTTTCGTTTACTGCACCGCGCATGGGCGCACTGTCACTTCGCCGGAATTCAGCAGGCATTCCCTCCCGTCCGGCAAGCGCACGAGCAGCCCGCCCTCCTCATCGATATCCACCGCAGTCGCCGGCTGCACGATCCCGTTTTGCTCAAAGGAGATCTCCTGCCCCAGCAGGATGGACCGGCGGCGGTATTCCGGCAAAAAGGCCTTTTCCCGCAGCGTCTGCATGCACGAGAACACCTCCCCCGCCACGGCGGCGATGACCCGGTTGCGCGAGACCTCTCCCGCATCAAGCGAGGCCGCCTGCGTCAGCTCCGAAGGGAATTCCTGCGGGCGCAGATTGATGCCGATGCCGACGATGACGCTTTGCACCACGCCCAGCTCAAAGTCCGTGATTGCTTCCGTCAAAATGCCACACACCTTCTTGCCGCCCCGATAGATGTCGTTGACCCACTTGATGCCGAGCTCTCCGCCGAGTTCACCCTCTAGCGCCCGACAGACAGCCACTGCCGCCGCTGAGGTGATGAGCAGGCTCTCCTCAATGCGCAGCTGCGGCTGTAAAATGAGGCTCATATAGATGCCTTTGTCCCGCGGCGAATAGAAATCCCGCCCGCGCCGCCCACGCCCGGCCGTCTGCTCCTGCGCCGTCAAAATGGCTTCCCCCCGCCATCCGGCCGAAAGCTGCCGCTTGGCCTGCGTGTTTGTGGAATCGATGCAGTCGTACACCTGGATCGGAATCTCCCGCCAAGGCTTTGCCAGTGCGCGGCGGATCTGCTGCGCGCTCAGCACATCTGTCTCCCGCAAAAGGTAGCCCCGCTTCTTCACCGCCTCGATGCAGTACCCCTCCTGTCGCAGGGAAGCGATCATCTTCCAAACGGCTGCCCGCGAGATCCCGAGCTCTCCCGCCAGCTTTTCGCCCGACAGGAAATCCGTGGATTCCGCCAGCATCTGCAACAGCAGTTCTTTCCGTTGTCCCTGCATCGCCCTTTCCCTCCCTTTTTGTCCCACTCTCTCGTCAACGCGCCGCATCCAATTGGACGATGCGGGGCATAATCCCTTCGCGGCTCATCAATAGCAGCCCGAAGGTCGCCCGCCCAAGGCGCGGTTCCCCGAGGCTGCCTGGGTTGAACAGCAACCTGCCGGTGGAGGAATACTCCACCTTGGAGATATGCGTGTGCCCAAACAGCACGGCGTCCGCCTGCTTTTGCTCGGCAAACAGCCCCAGGCTCAATAGCGAATACTTGACCCGCTGCGTATGTCCGTGCAGCATGACGATTTTCTGCCCATCTAAATGGAATTCCCGGTACAGCTCTGCCCCGGAATAGTCGCAATTGCCGCGCACCTGATACACCGGCACGCCCCGTTCCTCCAAAAGCGGCCGCACCGCCTCCACATCCGCTGTACAGTCGCCCAGATGCACAAAGTGCGTAAATTCCCCGGCCTGTACAATCGCCTGCCGCAGTGCGGCCACATGGCCGTGCGTGTCCGAGGTCACGAGGATTTTGTTCACTGCTCCGCCTCGAGGAACTCTTTCAGCTTGGCCAGCGCCAATGCACGGTGGCTAATCTTGTTCTTTTCTGCCGGATCCATTTGTCCAAAGGTCTCGCCGTATTCCTCCAGGTAGAAATACGGGTCATAGCCGAATCCGCCATCGCCCATCGGGGTCGTTACGATCTTGCCCCGGCAAATCCCCTCGCAGGAAAAGACCTCCCGCCCGCCGCGCGCCAGCACGATGGCGCAGCTGTAGTGCGCCCGCCGCCCCGCTTCGTCGAGCGGCGTCACCTCACGCACCAGCTTGGCGTTGTTGTCCGCATCTGTGCCGCTCTCGGAATACCGTGCCGAATATACGCCCGGGCGACCGCCCAGTCCGTCCACGCACAGGCCGGAATCGTCTGCCACCACATCGCAGTCTACCTTTTCGCTGATGGCGAGCGCCTTCTTGCGCGCGTTGCCCAAAAAGGAATCCGCGTCCTCCACGACGGATACCGCCACGCCCGCTTGTTTCATCGAGAGCACCTCTTCATATTCGTCCGCGAGGATTGCCGCGATCTCCCGCACCTTGCCGGCGTTCCCCGTCGCCATAATAAGCCGTTTCCGCTTCATATCATGCTTCCTCCAAAATCTTCTTTTCCATTGCGATGAGCTCTGCGACGCCTGCCTTGCAAAGCGAGATTAGGCTAGCCAACTCTTCGTCCGTGACCGGGCGTTTTTCGCCCGAGATTTGCAGCTCCGAGACTCCGCCCTGCTCCGTGCCGACAAAGTTCATATCCGCCTCGGCATGCGAATCCTCCTGATAGCACAAATCGAGTAGCGGCCGCCCGCCGACCACCCCGCACGAGACCGCCGCCAGATAGCTCTGCACCGGGTTTTTCGCGATCTTACCCTCGCGCAGCAGTTTGCGGAACAGCAGGGACATCGCCAAAAACCCACCGGTGATGGAGGCGGTACGCGTCCCGCCGTCGGCCTCGATCACATCAGCGTCAATATTCACGCTAATACCCGCAAAGGCCCCAAAATCCAATACGGAACGCAGGCTCCGCCCGATGAGACGCTGGATTTCCACACTGCGCGAATCCGTCCGGTTGCGTTCCCGCGCTTTGCGCCCCAGGGTCGAGCCGGGCAACATAGCGTATTCCGCCGTCAGCCAGCCGCTCTTTTCCGCATCCAGAAAGGGCGGCACCGAAAAGGACGCATTCGCCGTCACGAGCACGCGCGTATGCCCCCATTCCACCAAGCAAGATCCGCCGGAATTCGGCATAAAGCCGGGCGTGATCCGTATATCCCGCAATTCTCCGGGCAGGCGCCCGTCGATTCGTTTTTCCATAAAAGTTCCTCCAACCATGGTATACACTTTTCTTCCCTATTGTAACATACCCAAAACAGAATGCAACTGTTGGCGGTTTTCCGAAATTACGCTATAATAAGAAGCTGAAGCAATGCGCGCCGCCGGCAGCCGTCGGCGGCAGGAGGAATGTTTATAATGAATATGGATGGAATCACCCTAGCCGTCATCGTGCGCGAGCTACAAAGCCTATCCGACGCCAAGATCGAACGCATCTATCAGCCGCTACGCGACGAAGTGACGATATATTTGCATACCCGTGCGGGCAAAAAACGGTTGATGCTCTCGGCCTCCGCCGCAGATTGCCGCATCCACCTCACCGAACAGACCCGGCAAAACCCGGAAAAAGCGCCGAATTTCTGCATGGTGCTGCGCAAATACCTGACCGCCGGGCGCATCGCGTCCATCGAGCAGGCCGGGCTGGATCGCATTGTGCGCATCGGCATCGATTCCAAGGACGAGATGGGCGTGCTGCAGCGCTACACCCTGATTTTGGAGCTCATGGGCAAATACAGCAACCTTATCCTCTGCGGTGCGGACGGCCGCATCCTGGACAGCATCCGGCATGTCTCGCTCGATGTGAGCAGTAAACGGCAGGTGCTGCCGGGGCTCACCTATATCCTGCCCCCTTCGGAAAAGAAGGATCCTCGCGTCACCCCGGCAGAGGTACTGGCGGAATCCCTGACCGAAAGGGATCTGCCGAGCAGTCTCCCGCAGTGTGTGGAGGGCATCTCGCCGCAGACGGCGGCACAGCTCGTAGGCGAATTCTGGCCGGCGGGCGCGCCCAAGGTGTTGCCCGCAGCGGAAGCGCTGCCCTTCGCCCGGCACATCGCCGTGCGCATCGGCGAGATGCTCGTCCACCCGCAGCCCTGCCTGCAAACGGATAACGCCGGCAACCCTGTCTTTTTTTCCGCCGTCCCCTATGCGGCCTACGCCGAACAAGGGCGGCAGTATTTCCAAACAGCCAATGAGCTTGTCGACCACTTCTATGCAATCCGCACCTACCGGCGGCAGTTTCAGGTGATGCAGGACGCGCTCTACCGCGTGCTGCGCAAGCAAATCCGCCGCCTGGAAAAGAATGTGCGCATCCATCAGGAGACCATGCTCGGCAAAGAAAAGGCCGACAAATTCCTGCTGTACGGTGAGCTGACCTCGGCCAACCTGTATCAATTAAAGCGCGGCGCGTCCGTGGCCGAGGTGCTGAACTACTATACCGGCGAAATGGTCAAAATCCCGCTCGACCCCGCCATCTCCCCCGCGCAGAACGCCACTAAGTTCTTTAAGAAGGCGTCCAAGATGAAGCACGGCGCGGCATTGGCGCAGGAACACTACGAAAAGGATTTTGCCGAGCTCACCTACCTCCGTTCGCTGGAATTCGACGCCGCCTCGGCGGCAGACCTCGAGGACCTCGCCGAAGTGCGCAGCGAGCTCATCCGTTTTGGATATATGAGCCTGGCCCCGCGGGAAAAGCTGCGCCGCAGCGACCCGCTCGAGCGCCCACGCAAATTCCTGACCACGCACGGCTATACAGTGCTCGCCGGGCGCAACAGCCGCCAAAATGACGCGCTCACTCTACGCATCGCCAAGGAGGAGGATTACTGGTTCCACGCCAAAAACATCCCGGGGTCGCATGTCATCCTGTTCACGCACGGGACACAGCCGCCCGAGGAGGACATGCTCGAGGCGGCCATCCTCGCTGCTTCGCTCTGCCGCGCCAAGCAGAGCGGTAAGCTCGCGGTGGATTATGTATTGCGCAAGCATATCTGGAAGGCCAACGGCGCCAAGCCGGGCATGGTGCTCTACGACAGTTACCGCACAGCCATGGTCGAACCCGATCCGGCGCTTGTAAACAAATTGGAACAGGTGTGATTTTTGCAAAAATTCGGTCGGATTATGATATACTGTAGGAATATGGAAAGGAGAGTTTCGCATGAGCCGCTTTATTTTGGAATCCAAGTTCAAGCCGTCCGGCGATCAGCCCGCCGCCATCGAGGCGCTCGCAAAGGGCGTCTTGGAAAATCAGAAGCATCAGGTACTGCTCGGTGTCACGGGATCCGGCAAGACCTTTACAATGGCCAACATCATCGAAAAGACCCAGCGCCCCACGCTCATTTTGGCGCACAACAAGACGCTCGCTGCACAGCTTTGCAGCGAATTTAAGGAATTTTTCCCGCATAACGCGGTGGAATTCTTCGTCTCCTATTACGACTACTATCAACCGGAAGCATACATCGAAAAGCGAGACCTTTATATCGAAAAGGATTCCAGCATGAACGAGGAAATCGACCGCATGCGGCACAGCGCTACCTCGGCGCTCTTGGAGCGGCGGGATGTCATCGTCGTGGCTAGCGTCTCCTGCATTTATGGCATTGGCGCACCCGAGGATTACAAAAACGCTACCGTGTCCCTGCGCCGCGGGCAGGTGCTCGACCGGGACGCATTGATGGACAACCTCGTCGCCATCAATTTCAAACGCAACGACATCGAATTTAACCGAGGCACCTTCCGCGTGCGCGGCGATGTGGTAGAAATCTTCCCCATGAGCGGCCTGTCCAAGGCGATCCGCGTGGAATTCTTCGGCGACGAGATCGACCGCATCCTCGAGGTGGACGCCCTCACGGGCAAACCCATCCTGTCCGTCGATTACACGATGATCTTCCCGGCGACGCATTACGCCGTCGGGCAGAAGAAGATACTGGACAACATCCCCCGCATCAAGGCGGACATGCTCGCCCAAGCGGAGGCTTTCCGCGCGCAGGGCAAGTTGTTGGAGGCGGAACGCATTTTGCAGCGCACAACCTACGACATCGAGATGCTGCAGGAGGTCGGTTCCTGCCCCGGCATCGAAAACTATTCGCGCTATTTCGACGGACGCGCGCCGGGCGAACCGCCCTATACGCTCATGGACTTCTTCCCAAAGGATTACCTGCTCATCGTGGACGAATCGCATGTGACGCTGCCGCAGGTGCGCGGCATGTACAACGGCGACAAGGCGCGTAAGGAAATGCTCATCAAATATGGCTTCCGCCTCCCCGCCGCGGCGGATAACCGGCCGCTCCGGTTCGAGGAATTCTCCGAACGCATCCATCAGGCGATCTATTGCTCCGCCACCCCGGCGGAATATGAACGCACGCTGGCCGGACGGCATATCGTGGAACAGATCGTCCGCCCCACAGGGCTTGTCGATCCGGAGATCTCTATCCGCCCCGTCGCCAACCAATTGGACGACCTCTTGGGCGAAATCAAGCGCGTCACCGCCAAGGGCTTCCGCGTGCTGGTCACGACGCTCACCAAAAAGTTGGCCGAGCGACTCACTGAGTATTTCGACGAGATGGGCGTCAAGGTCAAGTACATGCATTCTGATATCGACACCATGGAGCGCATCGACATCATCCGCGGACTACGCCTTGGGGAATTCGATGTGCTGGTCGGCATCAACCTGCTGCGCGAGGGGCTGGACATTCCGGAGGTTGCACTTGTCGCCATCCTGGACGCCGACAAGGAAGGCTTCCTGCGCAACGAGACCTCACTCATTCAGACGATCGGCCGCGCCGCCCGCAATGCAGAGGGCCGGGTCATCCTATATGCCGATACGATGACGAAATCCATCAAGAGCGCCGTCACCGAAACGGAGCGCCGCCGCGCCTTGCAGCAGAAGTACAACAAGGAGCACGGCATCACGCCGCATACCATCACCAAGGAGATCAAGGACAACCTCGACCTGTCCCGCAGCGCTGGGGAGGAGTCGGCCGCTGAGGTCAAAAAACAGGTGGCGCACGCGACCAAGGAGGAGATTTCCATCCTGGAGGAACAGATGCTGGACGCGGCCGCCGCATTGGAATTCGAAGTCGCCGCTGCGCTGCGTGACAAGATCAAAAAACTCAAGGGCGAACACTGAGCTATTTTATAGGAAACGGAGTTATATCCATTGGAAGAATTTATCAAGATCCGCGGAGCACGGGAGCACAATCTGAAAAACATCAATCTCGACCTGCCCCGCAACAAGTTTATCGTATTTACCGGACTGTCCGGCAGTGGCAAGTCCTCGTTGGCATTTGACACCATCTATGCCGAGGGGCAGCGCCGCTATGTCGAATCGCTCTCCTCCTATGCCCGCATGTTCCTGGGGCAGATGGAAAAACCGGAGATGGATTCCATCGAGGGGCTCTCTCCCGCCATCTCCATCGACCAAAAGACGACCAGCCGCAACCCGCGTTCGACCGTCGGCACCGTGACCGAGATCCAGGACTACCTGCGCATCCTCTATGCGCGCGCGGGCGTGCCGCATTGCACCAAGTGCGGCAAACCCATCGAGCGGCAGAGCGTGGATCAGATGATCTCGCAGGTGCTCGCCCTGGGCGAGGGCACGCGCATCAACCTGATGTCCCCCGTCGTCCGCGCCAAAAAGGGAGAACACAAGAAGGTGCTGGAGGACTTGCAAAAGAGCGGTTATTCGCGCGTGCGTATCGACGGGCAAATGCACATGTTGGAAGAGGACATCTCGCTTGGCAAGACGCTCAAGCATACCATCGAGGTCGTCGTCGATCGCCTGCGCATCCGTGAGGACATCACCCGCCGCCTGTCCGATTCGTTGGAGACTGCGCTCAAACTCTCGGGCGGGTTGGCGATCGTACAGGACGCCGATTCCGGCAAGGAGATGCTCTTTAACGAAAACTATTCCTGTCCAGATTGCGGCGTAAGCATCGAGGAGTTGTCCCCGCGCATGTTTTCCTTCAACAGCCCGTTCGGCGCCTGCCCGGAATGTACAGGACTCGGCATGCTTCTGAAGATCGACGAAAGCTCTCTCGTGTCCAATCCCAACCTATCCATCGCGGAGGGCGCGGTGCGCGTGAGTGGCTGGAACCTCTCCGCCTGGGAAAAGTGGACGAGCCAGAAAGTCCTGGCTGTGGCCAAGCACTATGGCTTTTCGGTCAACACGCCGTGGAAGGATCTGCCCGAAAGCGCGCGGCAGGTCGTGCTCTACGGCTCCGGTGACGAGGGCATCCGTGTGGAATATGAGAGTGGCGATGACAAATCCGTCTATACACGCCCGTTCGAGGGGATCATCCCCAACTTGCAGCGGCGCTTTAACGAGACCTCTTCCGAGAGCACTAAAGCGGAGATCCAGCAATACATGTACGAATGCCCGTGCCCGGCCTGCCACGGCAAACGCTACCGCCCGGAAACGTTGGCCGTCCGCTTGAACGGTGTCAATATTGCGGAGCTTTCCGACATGTCCATCTACAAGGCGCGGGACTTTCTGAACTGTCTGGAACTCAACGCCAAACAGCGGGCCGTGGCCGATCGCGTTTTGAAGGAGCTGAACGCCCGCCTCAACTTCCTCGTGGATGTCGGGTTGGGGTATCTCACGCTGTCGCGCTCCGCCGTCACATTGTCGGGCGGCGAGGCACAGCGCATCCGTTTGGCCACGCAGATCGGTTCCGGCCTGGTCGGCGTGCTCTATATCCTGGACGAACCGTCCATCGGCCTGCATCAGCGCGACAATGCCAAGCTGCTGCGCACGCTCAAGAACCTGCGCGACCTCGGCAACACCCTGATCGTCGTGGAGCACGACGAGGACACCATGCGAGAATCCGACTTTATTGTGGACATCGGCCCGGGCGCAGGGGCGCACGGCGGTGAAGTAGTCGCGGCCGGCCCGCCCGCGGAGGTCGCGAATAACACGCACTCCATCACCGGCGATTACTTGTCTGGGCGCAAGCGCATTGCCGTCCCCTCGCGCCGCCGTCCCTGCGAAAACGGCTTTCTCGAAGTCAAGGGCGCCGCAGAAAACAATTTGAAACACATCGACGCCGTCTTTCCCCTCGGCGTCATCACCGCCGTGACCGGTGTCTCGGGGAGCGGGAAATCCTCGCTCGTCAACCAGATCCTCTATAAGGCCGCGGCCAAGCAGATCAACGGGTCCAAGGACCGCCCAGGCAAGTTCGACGAAATCCTGGGGCTGGACAAGATCGACAAGGTCGTCAACATCGACCAGTCCCCCATCGGCCGGACGCCGCGTTCCAACCCGGCGACCTATACCGGCGTGTTCGACCACATCCGCGACCTATTCGCGCTGACGGCGGACGCCAAGGCGCGCGGATATACCAAGGGGCGCTTTTCCTTCAATGTCAAGGGCGGCCGCTGCGAAGCATGCAAGGGCGACGGCATCATCCGCATCGGCATGAGCTTTCTGCCGGATGTCTATGTCCCCTGTGAGGTGTGCAAAGGCATGCGCTATACCCGCGAAACGCTGGAAGTGCGCTATAAAGGCAAAAACATCTACGAGGTATTGGACATGACCGTCGAGGAGGCCTATGACTTCTTCAAGAACATTCCCAAGATTGAACCCATTCTGCG
>CAOKKG010000020.1 GCA_948468985.1 uncultured Eubacteriales bacterium
CCACCGCATGAAGGAGGGTATCGCTCCAAGCATGCCGCGCCACTTCGCGTAGCAAATTGTATTTTAAATACTGTACTTTTGTATCAAAGATTCTCATGATCGTGGGAATTGCCTTTCGCGCAAAACTCTCCCTAGTTAATCCTCTTCCAATTTCTCATCTATCATGCCATATTTTTGCGCACGGGGCAAGTATTTTTCGCTTTTTTCGATACCTTTTTACCGATATTAAGATATCGATAAACGCACCGCTGCTATTCTTTGCTCCCCTTTAACACTTCCTCCGGCGGTACGATGCCCGGCGCGCGCAGCGCAATCGGGGTGGAAAACACGATCTGCGTCTGCGTGCGGCCAAAGCGTTGCAGCTTCCCAATGAATTGATCCAAATCCATCGTGCTGCAAAACGCCACGCGCAGAAGCATGCTGTACTGCCCCGTCACGCAGTTGCATTCTAGGATGTTTTCCTCTCCCCCGGCCCAGGGGTAGAATTCCGCCTTTTGTCGCGGCTCCATCTCCAAGTTGATGAACGCCTGGATGGGGTATCCGATTCTCTGGATGTCGACGACCGCCCGATACCCGGTGAGGATTCCCTGCTGCTCCAAATTGCGGATTCGTGCAGAAACCGCCGGGGAAGAGAGGTATACCGCCTTTGCTAACTGCTTCAGCGGCATACGCGCATCCCGCTCCAGCAACTGTAATATCTTCCGATCGATCGCGTCCATTTCCGCCTCCGCTTTATTTAATTAAGTAACAGCATCTATTTTACCACAAAAACATAGCAAAATACTTAAAAAAATAAATTTCTTTCAAAATTACGCGCAGCACTTCTCCCCCAACAGGCGACGTGCTATGCTTAGCTTAATCCAAGTAAAGGAGCTTTGAGATGCCTATTCGCCTCGAATCCGATTCCGTCGGTTCCCTTCCCGCCCCAAGCGACGCCTATTATGGAATACAGTCCCTGCGGGCCAAGGAGAATTTTCCCATCAGCGGGCGCGCAATGCATCCCGCATTTTTACATAGCCTGACTCAGATCAAACTGGCCGCCGCCCGGGCCAACGCCCGCACCGGTCAATTGCCGCCGCCCATCGCCGACGCCATCTGCGCCGCCTGCGGCGAGGTCCTGTCCGGCGGTTTCGCCGATCAATTCCCGGTGGACGCCATCCAGGGCGGCGCGGGAACCTCCGCCAATATGAATGTCAACGAGGTGCTCGCCAACCGCGCGATTGAGCTATTGGGCGGGCAACGCGGGAACTATTACATTGTACACCCGAACGACCATGTGAATATGTCGCAGTCCACCAACGACACAATTCCCTCTGCTGGCAAGCTGACCGTGTTGGCGCTCCTCCCCGCGCTGTGTGGGGAGCTGGAGTCACTGGCCGACGCGCTGCTGGAAAAAGCCACCGCGTTTGACGGCATCCTGAGGATCGGCCGCACACAGCTGCAGGACGCCGTCCCCATGCGCCTCGGGCAGGGATTTCACGCCTATGCCGGCGCAATCCGCCGCGATATTGCCCGCCTCCGGCAAAGCGCCGAGGTGATGCACACACTAAACCTCGGCGGTACTGCCATCGGCAGCGGCCTCAACGCTTCTGCTACCTATCGTCGGTTCGTCTATGAAGAGCTCTGCCGCATCACCGGCCTTTCCCTCTCCCCGGCGGAGGACCTGTTCGACGCCACGCAAAACCTCGATGTATTTGCCGCCTTCTCCGGGGCGCTCAAGACCTGTGCGATGAGCCTTTCCAAGATTTCCAACGATTTGCGGCTGCTCTCCAGCGGCCCGCGCGCCGGTCTCGGCGAGATCCGCCTTCCCGCGCGGCAGAACGGCTCCTCAATCATGCCCGGAAAGATCAATCCTGTAATCCCGGAGGTCGTCACGCAGGCAGCCTTCCGCGTGTATGGAAACGACCTCACCGTGTCCCTGGCCGCTGAAGCCGGGCAATTGGAACTCAACGCCTTCGAACCGGTGCTGTTTGACGCGCTGTTCGAGTCCATGCAGATCCTCACCGGCGCCGTCCACACGCTTTGCCAAAACTGCATCCGCGGGATCACCGCAAACGCCGAAGAATGCCAGAAGCATCTGGACGCGTCGGTCGGCATGGTCACAGCTCTCTGCCCCTATATCGGGTACAAAAAAGCCGCAGCGCTGGCCAAGGAATCGCTGTCCGGTGGCGTGCCCATCCGCGACCTCGTCCTGCGCGACGGCCTATTAGAGCCGGAGACACTTTCCCGCCTCCTGAACCCTGCCACACAGTGCGGAGGGGAAGTATAAACGCCCCATTCCGCACACCCGCAAGGTAAAAAAATTCCGTCGGAGCTTTCCCGACGGAATTTTTCGTTAGCCAATCTCGGCAATGACTTCCACTTCCACCTTCACGCCCTTCGGCAGCGTCTTGACCGCCACGCAGGAGCGCGCCGGTTTATTCACAAAATACTTTTCATACACGCTGTTAAACGCCGTAAAATCTGCCATATCGGCCAGAAAGCAGGTCGTCTTGACTGCGCTCTCAAAGCTCGCACCCGCCGCCTCCAGGACCTCCTTTAGGTTCGCCATCACCTGTTCTGCCTGGCACACGATGCAATCGCCCGCCACTTCGCCCGTTGCCGGGTCAATCGGGATCTGCCCCGAGGTAAAGACATAGCCGCCCGTCACGATCGCCTGCGAATACGGGCCGATCGCCGCCGGCGCCTTGTTCGTCGAAATCACTTTCATTGGTATACTCCTTCCGCCTTTTAAAAGATTCGTTTTTTAGTATACCATACCCGGTGCAAAGTTTCACGCCCGCGTTTTGCCTCAAAGCCCCAAAAGCCCTGCTGCCGCATTGATGAGCAGGCATAGCCCCGCGCCAAACAGCAAGGGGAGCAGCGCCGCCACCCACACCCATTTCCACCTTCCCGTTTCGCGGTAGATGGTGAGCAGCGTCGTGGAACACGGCCAATGGAACTGCATGAACAGCGCTGTGCAGATTGCCGTCTTGAGCGTCCACCCGTGCGCCAGCAGCAGCACTTTCACCGCCTGGAGATCACCCACTGGCAGCATCCCCGCCGCCCCGGTGTACAGCATGAGCATGATGGGCAGCACCAACTCATTGGCCGGCAGGCCCAGCACAAAAGCCAGCAGGATTGCCCCGTCTAGCCCCAACGCCCGCCCCGGAGCCTCGAGTGCCGCTGCGCACCAATACAGCAGCGATTGCCCACCGGTAGTGATATGCGTAAGTAGCCACAGCACCAGCCCCGCGGGTGCAGCCACCGCCGTCGCACGCCCCAGCACAAACAGCGTCCGATCCAGCATTGAGCGCAGAAGAACCTTGCCGATCTGCGGCCGCCGATAGGGCGGCAGTTCCAGCAGGAAGGAGGATGCCTCCCCGCGCAGAACCGTCGCCGAAAGCAGCCTGGACGAGAGGAAGGTCAGCGCGACAGAGCCGAGCACCATCCCCGCCAGAATACAGGCCGCGCCCAGTTGTCCGCCCAGCAACCGTCCGCCTGAAAAGAACATGCCCGTGATCGCGATCAATGTCGGGAAAGCGCCATTTTCATTGCAAGAAAACCTCCAAGATCTCCCCATTCCACTGCATCCGCCGGACGGCGGCCTGCACCAACTGCCGCTTCGCCTCCGCGGGGAGACGGTTGCCCCAGCCCCCTTCGGCATCCTCTTCCGCCGCGTGGGTTGCCAAGTCTGCCCCGGCCTCCGGCTGTAACGCTTCCCCGGCGGCCTCCGCGAGGCCCTCCTGTCGCTCCTTCGCGTCCGCCCCAGCCCACAGCTCCGCCGCCAGGCGGGCGAGTTCCCGGCATACCGCCGCATCCGCCCGCTGTCCCGCAAGGTTTGCCACCGCGCAGGACGCCGCGCCAAAGCGCAGCTTGCGCGCACAGATATAGTCGAATTTTCCCGAGCCACCGCGCCGTTTGACGAGCAGACGCGCGCCGCACAACGCACAGTACAGCCTCCCCGCACAAAGCGCCTCCACGCGCCTGCGCCCCACCGGCGGCCGCCCTTTTTGCAGCATCTCCTGCGCTTGCACCCATTCCCGTCCGGAAATCAGTGCCGGATGCCGGCTCTCCGCCACAATCCACTCCGCCTCCGGGAGCCTGCGGCCACGCGCGTGCCGGTAATCCCGCTTGTTATAAGCCAAGATCCCCTGCGCCTGCATCCGCTTCGGCAAAAAGCAAACCGTCGCGCCTCGCGCCCCGAAATAGGCATAGCATGCGGCATCCGCCCGGCAATACGCCGGGTTCTGCAGGATCGCGCGGATCGCCTGCGCCGAAAATGCCTTGCCCGTCCGCGACCACACGCCCGCCCGGCAAAGCGAAGCCCGCACTGCACCGATCTCTCCAAAGCGCAAGTATTCCCGAAAAATGCGCCGCACCACCCGGCTTTCTGCGGGCTCCTCCCGGAGGAAGCTGGCATATTTTTCCCGTCCCGTACCCTCCGGCCAATGCAGGCGTACCGCGGCGTAGCCATACGGCGGCTGCCCGCCCAGCCAGCGCCCGCCGCGCGCCATCCACAGCATGGTGTCGCGCACGCGTTCCGAGATTGTTTCTCGCTCCAGCTGCGCAAAGACGCTCGCAATGTATAACATGGCCTTGCCCATCGGCGTCGAGGTATCGAATTTTTCCCGGATGCAGACGATCTCCACCCCGCGGCGCTCCAACCCTTCGAGCAGAGCTGTAAAGTCACACACATTGCGGCTGATGCGGTCCAAGCGGTAACAGACAATCCGCCCAATCTCGCCCGCCCGCACCGCGCGCAGCATGCGTTGCAGCTCTGCCCGCGCGAGGTTCTTTGCCGAGACGCCCTCATCCTCAAAGACCTCCGCTGCCGCGGCCTCTGCCTCTCCATACTGCATGCACAGATATTGCCGGCACAGTGCCACCTGGTTTTCCAGAGATTCACCGGATTCCCGGTACACCGACTTGCGGCTGTAAATCGCTGTTTTCATGTATCCCCTCCCGCTTCATGCATATGCCCTGCGCCCGCCGCGTAGGATAGGCGGGAGGGATTTTTATGCCAATACATCCGTTTTCCGTCCGTCTGGTGGGGACCCTCAGCGTTAAGGCCCTGCAGGAGATCGCCCGCCTACATCCAACACCTCTTCCCAAACCGTCCGCTCCGTCGGCAAAAAGAGAGCGCCCGCAATCATGCAGGCGCTCTCTTTAGGACAATACTTAATAAAATGTTGCGACCTCGGGGTCCGGCTTTTCGGCCGGAACAGCTGACAGGATTCGCAAAACCGGCATTTTCTGCCCGTTTCGCTTGTTGAATTGGATCTCAACAGCCGCCGTCACGCGAATCCAGTCCCGCATATGCAGGCCGGACGCTCCCTTCCAGCGGCACAAAAAGGGCATATACTCGATATCCTCCACACAGCAGGTCATGACATGCCTGCCCAAAAAGAAGGTATTCTTCGGCTGCGTCCGATTGAACGCGACCACACCGGTAAAGCTCACCTTTTTCCCAGAATACTTGCTCAATTCCTCGACCATGTCCCGGTACCACACGGCGTAGTCCTCGTCCTGGATCTCTACCACCGGCGCGTTCAGGTCAAAGGGCAGCGGGTCCTGGATCTCGTCGTATTCGATCTCGCCGTCCGTTTTCTCATAGATGATGTTCGTCCGCCGGTTGGTGGCTCGCACGATCTTGTGCAGCGCCATCTTGTCCGTCGCTTCGTCGCAGCGGTTAAACACGATGAGCTCGCACCCCTGCAGCTTGTCCACCACCAGGCTGCGCATGTTGGTGTTATAATTCTGGAAGGTCTGCGCATCGGCAAACATGACTTCCTGATAAATCGCCCAGTTTTCCGGCAGCCGCTCCAAGAGATCCTTGGCCGTCGTCATGCCGTTTTGCTCGATCATCACGCGATCTAACTGCAAATTGTGCTCCAGAAGGCTCAGCTTGTGCGCGTCCAGATTCTCGATCCCCTCGACATATTCGATGTGGATATGCTCCGCATCCGCAAAGCGCGAGGTATCGTATTCCTCGACACCCTCTTCGCAGACCAAGAGCAGGGTGTTTTCTCCGGCGTTAAAGTTTTCGTCCTCCAGCGTTTCCTGGATAAACTGTGTCTTGCCGGCCTCCAGAAAGCCTGTAAACAGATAAACAGGGATCTCCATACGCTACCTCAGGCCACGCCGAACAGCGCCTTTAGGCGCGCTTCGTCGATCTTCGCACCGATGACGCATAGCCGGCCGATGACCGCCGCCTTGCCCGGGCGAATATTAGTCTCCTCCGGCACATAGTCAAAATACAGCCACTGACCGTCCGCCGAAGCGACCGCTCCCTTAGCGCGCAGGATCGCGCCATAGGTCTCGGCATCGTTGAGCGCTGCCAGCGCCGCCGCCAGTTCCTCTTTGGTGAAGGTCTTGGCGGTCTCCGTCCCCCAGCTCGTAAAGACCTCGTCCGCATGGTGGTGGTGATGTTCATGACCACAACCGCATTCGTCGTGGTCGTGATGATGCTCGTGGCCGCAACCGCATTCGTCGTGGTCGTGATGATGCTCGTGGCCGCATTCGCATTCGTCGTGGTCGTGGTGGCGATGTCCGCCGCAGACCGGGCAGGTGTCGCCCTCCACTTCATGGGCCAGCTGCGCCAATTCGGCCGCTAGCGTGTCGCGGTGTTCCATCGCCTCCAGGATCTGCGCGCCCTCCAACTTGTCCCACGGCGTCGTGATGATCGTCGCGTTCGCATTGTGCTCGCGCAGCATGGCGACGCACTGCGCGATCTTTTCCTCCGGCAGGTCCGCCGTCCTGCTCAGCACAATGCAGTTCGCATACTCCACCTGGTTATTAAAGAACTCGCCAAAGTTTTTCATGTACATCCGACACTTCTTCGCGTCGACGACCGTTGTAAAGCTGTTAAGCGAGATCTCCGCGGAATCGATCCCCTGTACCGCGCGGATTACATCGCTTAGCTTACCCACACCGGATGGTTCCACCAGGATGCGGTCCGGCGCAAATTCGGCCAGCACCTTTTTCATCGCCGCGCCGAAGTCCCCGACCAGGCTGCAGCAAATGCAACCGGAGTTCATCTCGGTCACCTGAATGCCTGCCTCCTGCATGAACATGCCGTCTACGCCAATCTCGCCAAACTCGTTTTCGATCAACACCAGTTTTTCACCGGTGTAGACTTCCTTGATCAGCTTTTTGATGAGCGTCGTCTTACCTGCGCCCAAAAAACCGGAAAAAATATCAATTTTCGTCATACTTGCCTCTCTATTCTATCGACATGCATCGAATCTACGGTATTTCTTTCATTATAATGCCCTTGTCAAGTTTAGGCAAGCGCGCGCCTTCCAATTTACAGTTTCTCTCTATTTTCCAAAAAAATGGCGGCAAACGCCCATTGCAGGGCACTAGGCTGTTCGTCAGGATCGCAATCAGCCGCTCCCGCGGGCTGTCGATGATGCGGCACCCGATGACCCCCGCCGCATTGCATCCAAACCCCATGCACATGCACGCGCCGCTTGCGGTTGCCACCCGCGCATTTACTGCGTTTTTCTAAAAGAAGCCTTGCCTTCGCCCAGGCCCGCTATTATAATTAAGGTAAAGAGTTTTTCTTTCCCCGCGTTGCCGATTCTGATTGACAAGCCCCCTTCCTGGTGCTATCATATCAAGGATGCAGATTTTTAGAGGAGGAATTATGCGTTATATCCTTACCAATGCGCAGATTTTGAAAGACGGATCCTTTTGCCGCGTCAATCTTCTCATTGATCATGGGAATGTTGTTTCTATTTCCAATGCGTTGCCCGAAGCGCCCGGCAGTGTACAGATCGATTGTCAGAATTTCGTGATATTTCCCGGTTTGATAGATGTTCATGTTCATCTTCGCGAACCGGGTTTTTTTTATAAAGAAAGCATTGAGACCGGCACGCTGGCCGCGGCGCATGGCGGCTATACGGCCGTATGCCCCATGCCAAACCTTGATCCCGCGCCGGACTGCCTCGAACATCTCGCGGTTGAGGAACAAGCCATCCGCGGCAGCGCCAAGGTGCATGTATACCCCTACGGGACAATCACCCGCGGCGAGCAGGGCGAGGTCCTCTCGGATATGGAGGCACTGGCCCCCCATGTTGTCGCTTTTTCGGACGACGGGCACGGCGTGCAATCGGCCGAGCGCATGCGGCAGGCCATGCGGCAGGCCAAACGCCTCGGTAAAATCATCGCTGCGCACTGCGAGGACAACGCGCTGCTGCACGGCGGATACATCCACGACGGCGAATACGCTCGACTGCACGGCCACCGGGGCATTTGCAGTGAGAGCGAATGGGGCCCCATCGCGCGGGATATCGAACTGGTGCGCGAGACGGGCTGCGCCTATCACATCTGCCATGTCTCCAGCCGGCAAAGCGTCGAGCTCATCCGCCGTGCCAAGCGCGAAGAATTGGACATCACTTGTGAGACCGCACCGCACTACCTGCTCCTAAACGACATGGACCTGCAGGAGGACGGGCGCTTCAAGATGAACCCGCCCATCCGCAGCGAGACCGACCGACAGGCACTCATCGAGGGCATCTTGGACGGGACGATCGACATGATCGCGACCGACCACGCGCCGCATTCGGCGGAGGAGAAATCCCGCGGCCTTGCGGACAGCCTCATGGGCGTCGTCGGGTTGGAAACGGCGTTCCCCAAGCTGTATACTGGGCTTGTGCGCCCGGGCATCCTCTCGCTGGACGTCCTGCTCCGCCTGATGCACAACAACCCTTCCCGCCGCTTTGGCATCGGCACGCCGCTCGCCGAAGGGCAGCCTGCCGACCTCACGGCCTTTGCGCTCGACGAACAATACACAATCGACCCCGCGGACTTTCTCTCGAAGGGCAAAAGCACGCCCTTTTCGGGGGACGCGGTCTTTGGAAAATGCAAATTCACGATGATAAACGGGAGGATCGTATGGTCAGACAACACGACAGAAAAATAATCCTGGAAGACGGCAGCGTCTACACCGGCTATGGCTTTGGCGCTTCGTGCGACAAGGTCAACGAGATCGTCTTCAACACCTCTATGGTCGGGTATCAGGAGATCGTCTCCGACCCTTCCTATACCGATCAGATGGTCGTCATGACCTATCCGCTCATCGGCAACTATGGCATCACTGACGAGGACTTTGAAACGCGCACGCCCACCATCGGCGGCCTCATCGTGCGGGAATATAATGACCTGCCGAGCAACTTCCGCTATACCCGCACGCTGTCGGAAATTTTGGAGGAAAACGACATTCCCGGCATCGCCGATGTTGACACGCGCGAGCTCACGCGCAGCATCCGCGACCTGGGTAGCCGCAAGGTACTCATCACCGACATCGACACGCCGGTCGAGCAGGGGCTGGAGATCCTTCGGAGTACGGCGCTCCCCACGGACGCCGTTTCGCGCGTCAGCTGCAAAAAGCGCTGGTATTCCAAAACCTTCAAGCCCAAGTACAGCGTCGTCGCCATCGACTGCGGCATCAAGCTGAACATTGTCCGCAGCCTCAACCGGCGCGGCTGCAATGTCACCGTCGTGCCGTGGAACACGCCAATCGAGGTCATCGAGGAAATGCATCCGGATGGGGTGTTCTTCTCAAACGGCCCGGGCGACCCGGAAAATGTGCCGGAAGTGGTTGAACTCATCCGCGCGTTGCGCGGCCGCTACCCGATCTTTGGCATCTGCCTTGGGCATCAGCTCATCAGCCTCGCCTATGGCGCCAAGACCTATAAGCTCAAATTCGGCCACCGCGGCGGCAACCACCCGGTCAAGGATCTGCGCACCGGTAAGATTGAGATTACGAGCCAAAACCACAGCTATGCCGTCGATCAGGCTTCAATCGCCGGGACTGACCTTGAGGTCACGCACATCAACCTGTTGGACAACACGGTGGAGGGTGTGAGCTGCGAGCGGGACAGCATCTTTAGCGTACAATATCACCCGGAAAGCGCGCCCGGCCCACAGGATAGCGCCTACCTTTTCGACCGTTTTATTTCCAAGATGGAGGAATGGAAACATGCCAAAAAGAACTGATCTGAAAAAAATTCTCGTCATCGGCTCTGGCCCGATCGTCATTGGACAGGCCGCCGAATTCGACTATGCCGGAACGCAGGCCTGCCTGGCACTCCGCGAAGAGGGATACGAAGTCGTTTTGGCCAATTCCAACCCTGCGACCATCATGACCGACTCTGCCGTAGCGGACAAGATCTATATGGAACCGCTCACGCTCGAATACCTCTCCAAGATCCTGCGCCACGAACGGCCGGACGCCATCCTCCCCGGGATCGGTGGACAGACGGGCCTAAACCTCGCGATGGAGCTGGAGCGCCGCGGCGTGCTCCGCGAATGTCAGGTTGAGCTTTTGGGCACGAGCAGCGAGAGCATCGACCGCGCCGAGGACCGCGCGCTGTTCAAAGAGCTCTGCGAAGAGCTGGGCGAGCCGGTGCTCCCCTCCATCCCCGTACATTCCGTCGAGGAAGGCATCCGCGCTGCGCACGAGATCGGCTATCCGGTCGTGCTGCGCCCGGCGTTCACCCTGGGCGGCACGGGCGGCGGCTTCGCCGCCGACGACGAGGAAGCGACGGACATCCTGAAAAACGCCCTGAAGCTCTCTCCCGTGCACCAGGTGCTCGTGGAAAAGAGCGTCAAAGGATATAAGGAAATCGAGTATGAGGTCATGCGCGATGCGAATGACACGGCGATCACCATCTGCAACATGGAAAATATCGACCCGGTCGGCGTGCATACCGGCGACTCCATTGTCGTCGCTCCGAGCCAGACGCTCACCAACAAGGAATACCACATGCTGCGCGACAGCGCACTCAAGATCATCCGCGCGCTCAAGATTGAGGGCGGCTGCAATGTGCAGTTCGCGCTGGACCCACACTCCTTCCAATATTACTTGATCGAAGTCAACCCGCGCGTCTCGCGTTCTTCCGCGCTGGCCTCCAAGGCGACTGGATACCCCATCGCCATGGTCTCCGCCAAGATCGCGGTCGGCATGCATCTCGATGAGATCCCGCTGGCTAACACGCCCGCGAGCTTTGAACCGGCACTCGACTATGTCGTATGCAAAATGCCGCGCTTCCCATTCGACAAATTCACCTCGGCGCAGAACAAGCTGGGCACGCAGATGAAGGCGACAGGCGAAGTCATGAGCATCGGCCGCACGATCGAAGAAAGCCTCCTAAAGGCGGTGCGGTCGCTGGAGATTGGCGTCGACCACCTGTATATGGAAAAGTTCACCGACATTTCCAACGCCAAACTCATGGCCTTTATCAAGGAAGGCACAAGCGAACAGATTTTCGGGATTGCCCAGTTGCTGCGCAACCACGCGGACATCGGCATGATCTGCGACGCGACGCAGATCGACATCTTCTTCCTCAACAAGGTCAAGAACATCATCGACATGGAAGAGGAGCTTGCCGCCCACCCGGGCGACGAACAGGTGCTGCGCCAGGCCAAACGCATGGGCTTTGCCGACACTGTAATCGCGCGCCTGTGGGGGCAGACGGAGGAGGAGGTCTTCGCGATGCGCGACCGACTCGGCCTGTTCCCGGTCTATAAGATGATCGACACCTGTGCGAGCGAGTTCGCGAGCTATGTGCCATACTTCTATTCGACCTATGAACACGAAAACGAATCCATCGTAAGCCCTAACCCTAAGATCATCGTACTCGGCTCCGGCCCGATCCGCATCGGGCAGGGCGTGGAATTCGACTATTCCACCGTACACGCCGTCATGACGATTAAGAAATCCGGCTATGACGCGATCATCATCAACAACAACCCGGAAACCGTCTCGACCGACTACACCACAAGCGACAAGCTCTATTTCGAGCCGCTGACGCCGGAGGACATCATGAACATCATCCGGTTGGAAAACCCGGTGGGCGTCATCACCTCGCTCGGCGGGCAGACGGCCATCAACCTGGCTGCGCCGCTGGAAAAGCGCGGTGTCAAGATCATCGGCACCGGCGTAGCCGCGCTCAACAAGTCGGAAAACCGCGAGAACTTTGAAAAGCTGACGGCGGAACTCGGCACACCGCGCCCCAAAGGCGTGGGCGTCACCAACATCGAGGACGGCGTCAAGGCCGCGAACGAGATCGGATACCCCGTGCTCGTCCGACCGAGCTATGTGCTCGGCGGGCGCGCGATGCAGATTGTCTCCAACGACGAGGCGCTGCTCAAATACCTGCGCTCCGCCGTTGCCGTCAATGAGGACCAGCCGGTGCTCATTGACCAATACATCGTCGGCAAGGAATTGGAGGTCGACGCTGTCTGCGACGGGACGGATGTGTTCGTGCCGGGCATCATGGAGCTTGTCGAGCGCACCGGCGTCCACTCAGGTGACTCCATCAGCGTATACCCGCCCTTCAGTATCTCCAAAAAGGTCAAGGATACTATCCTCGACTATACCAAACGGCTGGGGCTGGGCATCGGCATCGTGGGGCTGTTCAATGTACAGTTCATCGTCGACAAGCAGGAAAATGTCTATATCATCGAGGTCAATTCCCGTTCTTCGCGCACCGTCCCCTTCCTGTCCAAGGCGACGGGATGGTCGCTCGCCGACATCGGCACCAAGGTCATGCTCGGCCATTCCCTGAAAGAACAGGGTATCGACATGCTCTACCCGCCGGAAAAGGACCGCTGGTATGTCAAGGTCCCTGCCTTCTCCTTCTCCAAGCTGAGCGGGCTGGACGCCTACCTCTCGCCGGAGATGAAGTCCACGGGCGAGGCCATCGGCTATGACAAAAAGCTGACCCGTGCGCTATACAAGGCATTGCAGGCATCGGGCACCAAGGTCGCCAACTACGGCACAGTGTTCGTCACGCTGGCCGACGCCGACAAGGAAGAAGCGCTCCCGCTCATCCGCCGGTTCTATCAATTGGGCTTCAACATCGAGGCCACGCACGGCACAGCCGCCTTCCTACGCGCACACGGCATCCGCACGCGCGTCAAGGCCAAGTTAAGCGAGGGCAGTGACGAAATCATCGACCTGCTGCGCGGCGGTTTTGTAGCCTATGTCATCAACACGCGCGACATCAACTCCACCGAACAGGAAACGGACGGCTATATCATCCGCCGGGCGGCCGTGGAAAACAATGTCACCATGTTCACCTCGCTCGACACCGTCAAGGTGCTGCTGGATGTCTTGGAAGAGATTACGATCGGCGTTTCGACGATCGACGCATAAAGGGAACTCGCTATGAAACAAACCCTCTATACCGTCTGTTCCAACGAACCGCTCGCCCGGCAGGTGTTTCGCATGCGCCTGTTGGGGGATACCTCTGCCATCACAGCGCCGGGACAGTTTGTCGATCTGGCGCTCCCTGGCTTCTTTCTGCGCCGCCCAATCTCGATCTGCGACTACGATGCAGACGGCCTTACAATCATCTATAAGGTCGTGGGCAAGGGCACAGCCGCCCTGTCCCGGCTCGCACCGGGCGCAGAGCTGAACGCGCTCTCCGGCCTGGGCAATGGGTTCGACACGCAAAAAAGCGGCGAGTCCCCCCTGCTCATCGGCGGCGGCGTGGGCGTGCCGCCGCTCTATGCGCTGGCCAAGCGCCTCCTCGCGGAAGGCAAGTGCCCGACCGCCGTACTCGGCTTCAACAAGGCCGACGAGGTCTTCTACGCCGGGGAATTTGAAAACCTCGGCGTGCGCACGATCGTGTGCACCGCCGACGGGAGCGTGGGTGTCCGCGGCTTTGTAACCGACGCAATCGCCACGCTTTCCGGCTATTCCTTCTACTATGCCTGCGGGCCGGAACCGATGCTCCGGGCCGTGCACGCACTCTGCCCCTGCGGCGGACAATTGAGCTTTGAGGAGCGCATGGGATGCGGCTTTGGCGCCTGCATGGGATGCTCCTGCAAAACCAAATACGGCAACAAACGCATCTGCAAGGACGGCCCTGTGCTGGATAAGGAGGAGATCGTATGGTAAACACACAAGTGACGCTTTCCGGCCTCACGCTGGACAACCCGGTGATCCCGGCCAGCGGAACCTTCGGATACGGGCACGAATTTGCCGAATTGTACGACATCAACTGCCTCGGCTCCTTCTCCTTTAAGGGCACGACGCGCGAGCCACGCTTCGGCAACCCGACGCCCCGCATCGCGGAGACGCCCGCGGGCATGCTGAACGCCGTAGGGCTGCAAAACCCGGGCATCGACAAGGTCATTTCCGAAGAGCTCCCCCGGCTCCGTGAATACTTTTCCAAGCCGGTCATCGCCAACATCAGCGGCTTTTCCGCCGAGGAATATGCCTATTGCTGCGAACGGATCGATGCCGAACCGCAGGTGGGGCTTATCGAAGTCAACATCAGCTGCCCCAATGTGCACGACGGCGGCATGAGCTTTGGCACGACGCCCCAGTCTGCGGCCAACATCACGCGCATTGTCAAATCCGTCACGACCAAGCCGGTCTATATGAAGCTGAGCCCCAATGTCGCCGACATTGCCGAGATTGCCCGCGCCTGCGAGGACGCCGGGGCGGACGGCATCAGCCTCATCAACACCCTGCTCGGCATGCGCATCGACCTCCGGCGCAGGCGGCCGCTCCTTAAAAACACAACGGGCGGCCTGTCGGGGAGCGCAATCTTCCCAGTCGCGCTGCGCATGGTCTGGCAAGTCTATGAGGCTGTGTCCATCCCGATCATCGGCATGGGCGGCGTGTCCTGCACCGAGGATGTGATCGAAATGATGATGGCCGGGGCGAGCGCCGTCGAGATCGGCGCGGCCAACCTCGTAAACCCTTATATCTGCAAACAAATCGTCGAGGAACTGCCCACAAAAATGGCGGAACTCGGCATACAAGACTTAAAAGAAATCATCGGAGGTGCGCACCAATGAATCGCGATGTCATCATTGCCTGCGATTTCAGCAGCAAACAGGAAACGCTGGCCTTCCTCGATCGGTTTTCCGAGGAAAAGCCCTATGTCAAGATCGGCATGGAACTCTTCTATGCCGCCGGTCCGGATATCGTCCGCGAGATCAAAGCGCGGGGGCACAAGATCTTCTTGGATCTCAAACTGCACGATATTCCGAACACGGTCAAGAAAGCCATGGCCGTCCTTTCCGCGTTGGATGTCGACATGTGCAACCTGCACGCCGGCGGCACCATCGCCATGATGGAGGCTGCGCGGGAGGGGCTAACCCGTCCGGACGGCACGCGCCCGCTGCTCATCGCGGTCACGCAGCTCACCTCCACGAGCCAGGAGCGCATGGAGCAGGACCTCATGATCCCCGCACCCATCGACGAGGTCGTCATGCACTATGCGGAAAACGCCAAAAAGGCGGGGCTGGACGGCGTCGTGTGCTCTCCCCTGGAGGCCGGCAAGGTCAAGAAGGTCTGCGGGCAGGACTTTTTGACGGTCACGCCCGGCGTCCGCTTTGCCGATGGTGAAGTCGGCGATCAGGTGCGCGTCACGACCCCGGCCCGCGCGCGGGAGATTGGCTCGGACTATATCGTCGTCGGCCGCCCCATCACGCAGGCGGCCAACCCCGTTGCGGCCTATCGCCGCTGCGTACAGGAATTTCTCGGTTGAGTTTTTGAAAGGAGTTTCCCATGAAACAGGAAGTTGCAAAGTTCTTACTCTCGATTCACGCTGTCTTTTTCCGGCCGGACGAACCGTTCACCTGGGCCAGCGGCATCAAAAGCCCGATCTATTGCGATAACCGCCTGATCCTCACCGCGCCGGAAGCGCGCAATTACATCGAGCAGGCGATCGCCGACACCGTAATGCAAAATTATCCGGAATGCGAAGTCCTGATGGGGACGAGCACCGCCGGCATCGCGCACGCCGCCATCGCGGCGCATATCCTGGGTAAGCCCATGGGCTATGTCCGTGGCAGCGCCAAGGACCATGGCCGGCAGAACCGTATCGAAGGCAAGCTGGAACCCGGTCAAAAGGTCGTCGTCATCGAGGATCTGATCTCGACGGGCGGCAGCGTCATTGAAGTGGTGGATGCGCTGCGCGAAGCGGGCGCAGAGGTGCTCGGCATCGTGAGTATTTTCACCTACGGCATGCAGAAGGGTCTTGCCCGGCTTGCCGAAGCACATGTGAAAAATACCAGCCTCACAGACTTTGACACGATCGCCGAGGTCGCCGCCGAGACCGGCTATATCCGCCCGACGGATGTGGCCCGCCTCATCGCTTTCCGCAATAACCCCTCGGACGAGAGCTGGATCGGAGGTGCCAAATGAGAAGCCTGATCGATATTTTAGAGCTCTCGCCGCAGGAAATTGAGGAACTCCTCGCTACGGCGGAGGACATCATCGCGAACCCCGCCAAATACAGCGAAAAATGCCATGGCAAAAAGCTGGCTACGCTGTTTTTCGAGCCATCCACGCGCACACGGCTGAGCTTTGAAGCCGCCATGTACGAACTGGGCGGGCAGGTGCTCGGCTTTTCCGAGGCAGCGAGCAGCTCTGCCACCAAGGGCGAAAGCGTCGCCGACACGGCGCGCGTCGTGAGCTGCTATGCGGACATCATCGCCATGCGCCACCCGAAGGAGGGCGCGCCCTATGTCGCCTCGATGTATGCTACCGTTCCGGTCATCAACGCGGGCGACGGCGGGCATAACCACCCGACGCAGACGCTTGCCGATCTGCTCACCATCAAGCGCGAAAAGGGTCGCCTGCACGACCTGACCGTCGGCTTCTGCGGCGACCTCAAGTTCGGCCGCACCGTGCATTCGCTCATCGGCGCGCTGAGCCGCTATACCGGCATTCGCTTCGTACTCATCTCTCCGGATGAATTGAAGGTTCCTGAATATGTCCGCGAGGATGTATTGTGCAAGAAGCAGATCCCCTTCCGCGAGACCGCCTCACTCGAAGAAGCCATGCCCGAACTGGATATCCTCTATATGACGCGCGTGCAAAAGGAACGCTTTTTCAACGAAGCCGACTATGTGCGCCTCAAAGACAGCTACATCCTGACCCCGGAAAAGCTGCGGCACGCCAAGCGGGACATGTGCATCCTGCACCCGCTTCCCCGTGTCAACGAGATCTCTACCGCCATCGACGCCGACCCTCGCGCCTGTTATTTCAAACAGGTGCTGAACGGCAAGTACATGCGCACGGCGCTCATTTTGAAATTGCTGGAGGTAAAATAACCCATGAATGTCGATTCCATCCAAAACGGGTATGTCATCGATCATATCCAAGCCGGCCGTGCCATGGAGATCTATAACGCGCTGGAGCTGCAGGGGCTGGACTGCTCGGTCGCCATTTTGATGAATGTCCCCAGCTCGAAAATGGGACACAAGGACATCATCAAGATCGACAAACTAATCCGCCTGAATTTCACGGCGATCGGGTATATCGACCCGGGCATCACCGTCAACATTATCAACAACGGCAGCGTACAAAAGCGCCGCATGGAGCTTCCGCAGGAGCTGCGCGATGTACTGCACTGCCAAAACCCCCGCTGCATCACCTCGACCGAGCAGGAGCTCCCGCAGGTTTTCCGCTTGACCGACCCCTTGAGCCGCACTTACCGCTGCATCTACTGCGACGCCAAGGCAAAGCGGGTCGATTTTTCCGCAAAAGAATAAATTTTTCCGCAAAAAAAGCAGGCAAATGCCTGCTTTTTTTAGTTGCCCGGGAAGATATATGGCGTCGAATCCGGGGCCTCCGCGCACCAAAAGACGCGTACTGTGACCTCCCCTGCCTCTTCCGGCTGCGATACCTCGATGCGCCGGATAACGCGGCAGAGAAACGCCCGGCACATCGGTGGATCCCGCATCGCCCGGCGGATCGTCTCCAACGCGGCCTCCTCCTGCTCCGCCCCCTGGACGCGCGCCGCTTTCTCTTCAGCCTGTAGACGCTCTGCCTCTTTGTAATACGCCTCCTGAAGGCGAGCAAACACCGCCGCCTCGATCCGCCCCGCATATTTGTCGTCATACAACTGCGCCAGCTTGACTTTCAGCACCTCTCGACGCGCTGTTCGACTGGCGGTGCCGTCCGCGTCCGCCCGCCCCCGCTGCATTCGGCGGCACAGCGCCTGCTGCTCCGCCATGCTGAGCAGGCACGCCTTCTGCACGCGCTGCCAAATCGCCTCCCAAAGCACTGCATAAGGGATCCGGTGGCTGTGGCAAGCGGCGCGCCCACCCCGCTTATACCCTCCGCAGACCAGGCTGTACACCGCCCCGCTCTTGGCGGAGGACATGCGTGCGCCGCATTCCGCGCACCAGCATAGCCCTCGGAGTTTATTTTGCCAGCCTTCCGTCGTGGTCTTTCGCCCCTGCCGCATGTGGGCGGCCTCCGCAAATTCCCGGGGAGATACGATCGCCGCATGGGCCCCGGCCCGCACATGCCATTCCCGGGGTGGAATCTTGCGCACCTGCCTGCTTTTGAAGGATAGCTTCTGCGTCCGCCCCTGCGTCAGCTGCCCCAGATAGCAGGGATTTCGCAGGATGCGCCACACCGTCTCCGCCCGCCAGGCATAAACGCGCACCTCCGCGCGGCATCGCCCCGTCCGTCGGTATTCCATCGGCGTGCAGACACCCCCTGCCTCCAGGCGCGCCGCAATCTCCCCGGCAGACCTTCCCCCAGCCGCCAGGGAGAAAATCTGCTGCACCACCGCAGCGGCCTCTGGGTCGGGTACCAGCTTGCCCGGCATTTGTTCGCTCTTGCGGTACCCATACGGCGCAAAGCTGCCGATATAGCGCCCCGCCTGCATGCGCGTATAGAGCCCGGCGCGGATCTTGCGGGACAGGTCGCGGGCATACAGCTCGTTGACCGCATTGGCGATCGGGGTGATCAGGCTCGTACCTGCCGACGGGGCTTCCGTGTCGATTCCCTCGCCTACCGAGATGTAGCGGACACCGTAGCGCGGGAAGTATTCGTCCAGCAGATCCGCCGTCCGCGCGCTGTTCCGCCCCAGCCGAGAGAGATCCTTGGTGAGCAGGATGTCGACCTCTCCCCGCTCGATCGCCCGCAACAGCTTTTGAAATGCCGGGCGCTCAAAATTCACCCCGCTCTGCCCATCGTCGCAGTATACACCGCAGACGGCAAAGCCCTGCGCCGCGGCGAAGCTGCGCAAAAACGCCTCCTGCATCGCCAATGCCCCGCGGTTTTGCGCCGATTCCTCCCGCGAAAGCCGCACATACAGCGCCGCGCGCCGCCTGCTCATGCCCCTCGGCTCCATACCTGCTCCATCCAGCGGCAAAATTCCTCCCGGCATATCTCCCCATCGCCGACAAAGATAATGTACATCCTCTCCCCTCCCTTTTTACCTTTTTTCTCAATATATGCCTCGCCCGCACGAACATGCCGCAGGGGGCGTCCCTTTTTGGCATGCGCACATGCTAAGCGCCTGTTTGCCGCAGGCATGGCACTTCCAAAAGGGGTAATCCAGATTGAGCGCGGCCCGCGGCAGGTATCCCAGGTCTTCCAGCAGCGTGAACAGCGGGAAAAAGATCGCCATCGGCGGGAGCATGACCGAAACAACCCACGCCAGCGTGCGATACACCCCGAGAATCAGCGGATCGGCGATCCACCATGGCACACCGAGCCTTTGAAACAGCGCATACCACGCGTCCTGCACCCAAAAGAGCGCCTTAGCGAGGTAGGCGGATGGCACATTTGCCGCCGCGATAGTCAGATAGAACACGCCAATGAGCAGCAGGATCATGACCGGGATGCCGATCAAGCGGCCGGTGAGCAGGCGATCAGCCCTAAGCTGTCGTCGCGCTCCCGCGTCTTCCCCACGGTGGATATATTTTTGACTCAGTTGCCCGATGTGGGCATAGCGCCGCCGCTGGATCTCTTCCCGCACATCCTCCCGGCAGAATCCCGCCTTTTCCAGCTTTGTCTGCAAGCATCGGTAAAGGCGAAAGACCTCCCCCTCCGCATCCGCCGCACCCGCCCGCCTTGCCGCTGCCGTAAGAAGGCTTGTTTCCCCCTCCGCCAAGCGCAGAGCAGCCCAATGGGCGTCCAGCCCGGCGCCGAGCAGCTGCCGCAGCGCCGCTTCCTCCGGCGCAAGACACTGCTCGATTGCCTCCCCGGCAAAAAAGCGCCGCGGAGACGGGATCTCTTCCTGCATGCAGCGCGCGACCTCCCGCAGGAGCGCCTGTACGCCCTGCCCACTGCGCGCGCTCATCCCCACAACCGGCATGCCCAGCGCCCGTGAAAGCCCCGCAAGGTCCAGGCGGATATTCTTCTTTTCTGCCTCATCCATCAGGTTGACGCAGAGGATCACCCTCTTTGCGAGCTCTGCGATCTGCAGTGCGAAATTCAGATTCCGCTCCAGCGCGGAGGCATCGCACACCACGACCGCCGCATCCGCCCCGCCAAAGCAGAGGAAGTCGCGTGTCACCGCCTCCTCCGCAGACAGCGCCGCAAGCGAATAGGCTCCTGGCGTATCGACAAGGATCCACTCCGCTCCGCCGATGCGGCATTCGCCCCAGGCGCCGCTCACCGTCTTTCCCGGCCAGTTGCCGGTGTGCTGCCGCATCCCTGTCAGGCGGTTGAACAGGGTGCTCTTGCCGACATTGGGGTTCCCCGCCAGCACCAGCACCCGCTTTCCTGTCCCGTTCGGGAGCGTATCCATCCATGCAGTCTGTGCCGCCGCGTCTGCCGTGTCTATCGTCCTTCCCATATGCCCTCTCCTTCTGTAAAAATATCGATTTCGCTGGCCTGCTGCCTGCGCAGAGCGATGGCCGTTCCCTGCACGCGGTACACCCTCGGTTCCCCAAAGGGCGCCGTAAACAGGCAGCAGACGGGCTCCCCCGGAAGCCAGCCCAGATCGCCCAGCCTACTTCGCATCGGCTCGGGCAGCCGCAGTCCCTCTAGCCTCGCCTGCTGCCCGGGCAGAAGTTCCGATAGCTTTCGCCGTTCCATGCGTTTTCCTCCCTTCCGGCTTCTTATAGCTACAATATGCCTGCCCGGAGGATGTGTGCCGCCGCGTGCACCGCAAAAACCCGGTGAAAATTTCAGAAAAGTGTGATATACTTTTGTCATCACACGGGTTTGAGAGGCTCGCCTCTCCCATCCATTCGATTCTTAGGAGAATAACCACTTATGAAAAAAACATTAATGGTCCTGGCCGCCGGCCTGGGTTCGCGCTATGGCGGTATCAAGCAGATTGCCCCCATCGGCCCGCACGGAGAGATCCTCCTGCACTACGCCATCCACGACGCCATATTGGCCGGATTTGAAAAAATCGTTTTCGTCATCAAGCGTTCTATCGAGGCGGATTTTAAGACCGCGGTCGGCAGCTTTGCCGAAGCACGCGCCGAGGTCGCTTATGCGTTTCAGGACGAGGCGTACCTGCCAGAGGGCTATACCATCCCCGCAGAGCGCAAAAAGATGCTCGGGACAGTACAGGCGCTCCTGGCTGCAAAAGATGTCATCGCCGAGCCGTTCGCCATCATCAACGCGGACGACTACTACGGCCGGGACTCCTACCGCATCTGCGCAGAGCACCTGGATGCTATCGCCGCAGCGGGCGATCCGCACGCGGCCTGCATGGTTGGCTATAAGCTGCAAAACACCGTTTCCTATAACGGCGCTGTCAACCGCGGGATCTGCCATGCACGAAACGGCAAGCTGACCGGCGTGACCGAGACCTACAACATCCTCCCGACCGAAGACGGCCGCATCATAAGCCGCCCAGCAGAGGGGCAGGAGGCCGTCTTGGACCCCCAGAGCATCGTATCCATGAACTTCTGGGGCTTCCAGCCCCAGGTCTTTGCCAACGCCAGGACCTGCTTTGATGAATTCATTGCGGGGCTCCCAGCGGGCGACCTGACGCGGGAATATGTGCTGCCCACTATGGTGGATCAGCTCATCCGCGTGGGTAAACTTTCGGTCGAGGTACTGCCCTGCGACTGCACCTGGATGGGCATCACCTATCCCACCGACCGGGAAGAGGTCTCTCGTGGGCTTACGGCATTGCAACGCTCCGGGTTCTACCCCACTTCGCTGAAATAAGGGGGCAGCCATGATCCAGGAATCCCAGCTCCTTTCCATCATCGACCACACCCTTCTAAAGGCAGAGGCCAGCCGGGAGGACATCATTCGGCTCTGCCAGGAGGCCATTCACTACAGCGCGGCCACCGTCTTTACGCATGGGTATTACACGCCGCTGGTCGCGGAGCAGCTCGCAGGCAGCCGCGTCAGAGTCGGTGCGACCGCCGGCTTCCCCTACGGCGCGCAGCCGCCCGCTGTCAAGGCGTTTGAGGCGCGCACTTCCATCGCCGACGGCGCGCAGGAGATCGACATCGTGCTCAACATCGGCGCCATGAAGTCCGGCGAATTCGATGTCGTTTACCGCGATGTGTGCGGCGTGCGCGAAGCCTGCGCCGACCGCGCCATTTTGAAGGTCATTTTGGAGACCTGCCTGCTCACGCAGGAGGAGAAGATCCGCGCCTGTGAAATCTGCGTCAAGGCGGGGGCGGACTTTGTCAAGACCTCGACCGGCCTGTCCTATGGCGGCGCGACACTGGAAGATGTCCGCCTCATGCGCGAGGTCGTGGGTGACCGCGCCAAGGTCAAGGCGGCGGGCGGCATCCGCACGCTGGCGCAGGCCATGGCTATGGTCGAAGCCGGAGCAGATCGCATCGGGACGAGCAGCA
>CAOKKG010000021.1 GCA_948468985.1 uncultured Eubacteriales bacterium
CTCAGGGCCGTGCAGGAGGAGTGTCGCCGGTGCAAAGGGCCCCCTATGCGCCGGCGCACTTTTGTTCCTGTTTGCCGCTACCCCTCTTCCTGTAGGAGGCCGCGTAACGCCGTGCACAGCTTTTTTAGGAGCCGCGACACCTGCACCTGCGAAAGGCCGAGCTCCTGGGCGATCTCCTGCTGCGTGCAGCCCTCCACAAAGCGGCGCGTAAAGAGAAGGCGTTCCCGGGGCGGCCAGCGGGAGATCTGTTCGCGCAGGAAGAGCATCTCGCCTTCTGGCGCGGCGGGGGCGGCGAGCAGTTCGCCGAGGCTTGCGCCCTCCTGCGCGGCGTCCGCCGGCTGCTCGAGAGAAAGGGGCGGCCGCAGCGCCTCCAGCGCGAGTGGGATCTCCTCGGCGGGCACGCCGGACTGCCGGGACAGCTCTAAGAGCGTGGGTATCCGCCCGAGGGCTTGGGCGAGCTGTTCTTGAGCCCGGCGCAGTTGCCGTGCCTGCGCCTGCATCCGGCGATCCAGGTGCAGCGGCGTGGCCTTGCGCAAAAAACGGCGGATCTCTCCCAAAATGTGCGGAACGGCATAAGTGGAAAATTGGAATCCGCGCGCCGGATCAAAGCCCCGGATGGCCTGCAAGAGGCCGAGCACTCCCTGCTGTATCAGGTCATCCGCATCTGCGCCGCGCCCCAAAAAGCGCCGCACGAGGCTATGCACGAGCGGGAGGTGCAGCCGCACCAAGGCATCCTGTGCATCGTTGTCGCCTGCCTGCGCCCGGCAAAAGCACAAAGCCTCATCCGTGACCAGCCGGTCAGGCAGTTGCATCGGGCAGTGCCAGCGTTTTTTCCAGGCGGACGGTGGTGCCCTCGCCGGGGTGCGAATGGACGAGGATGCGGTCCATGAAGGACTGCATGACCGCAAAGCCCATGCCCGACCGCTCGGCCGAATTGCCGGTGGAAAAGAAGGGCTGCATGGCTTGCGCGATGTCGGCGATCCCGCACCCGAAATCCTGCACCTCAAAAACGACGCGGTTGTCTGTGATCTCGCCGCGCAGGATTACCCGCCCGCCCTCCTTGCCATAGGCGTGAACAATGGCGTTGGTGACGGCCTCGGAGATCGCTGTTTTGATATCGGAGATCTCTTCTACCGTGCAATCCAGCCGCGCGGAAAAGGCGGCGGCGCATACGCGGGCAAAGGATTCGTTTTCCGACCGGGCCGGAAAGGTGAGCTCCATAAAATTATCCGTGTTCATGATTCCTCCAAGAAGTTTACGAGAGTTTTTCAACGATACTGTACAGGCCGGATATGCGGAACAGCTTGTCCACATGCGAATTTAAATTTTTGACATACAGGCAAAGCCCCCGTTCGTGCAGCCGCTTGTATCGCCCGATGAGCAGCCCGATGCCCGAGCTGTCCATCAGACTGACCCCGGAAAAGTCCAGGATGATGCCGCCGCGGCAGCGGTCGATGGCGCGGTCGAGCTGCCGGCGAAGCTGTTCGGCGTGGTGGTGGTCGACCTCTCCCGATAGTTCGATGCACAGTGCGCGCGCAGTTCCCTTTGGCATAAAAAGACCTCCTTATTTTTTTCCTCCCATAATATTCCCGCTCGCGAGGGAAAATCCTTTGCCGAAAAAAGGAAGGTTTTGTAAAAACCGGGTGAGGGCGCATATTTTTCCAGACGGAGGGGAAAGCTTTTTCCCATGAAGAAAGAAAAAGCAAAGGGAGGGTTGCGTCTGCTCAAGCGAGCGGCAGCCATTTTTTTAGTATGCGCCGTGGGCGGCGGAATATTCCTTGCGGCTTATATTTTTCACATCCGCGAATGGCGGGAATTCGACCCTGCGGAGGCGGCGGATATGCCGCTTACGACCGTCCTGTACGATGCGGCGGGACAGCCGTTCCAGGAGCTTTCCGGGACGGAGCGCCGCTACTATGTAAGGTTGTCCGAGCTTCCCGCCTGTCTGCCGGAGGCGTTTTTGGCGATGGAGGACGCTCGTTTTTTCGAACACGCGGGCGTCGACCTGGTGCGCATCGGCGGGGCGATTTTGGCCGATCTCAAAAGTGGGCAGTTTTCGCAGGGCGCGAGCACGATCACGCAGCAGCTTGTCAAGCTGACCTACCTGAAAAACGAGAAGACGCTGACACGCAAGGCGGCAGAGATGCTCATGGCGCTCAAGCTGGAAAAATGTTACAGCAAGGAGGAGATTTTGGAGCTGTACCTGAACCGCGCGTATTTTGGAAACGGTGCGTATGGGGTGGAGGCCGCGGCGCAGGAGTATTTTGGCAAGCACGCAAGTGAGCTTTCGCTGGCGGAGGCGGCCATGCTGGCGGGGCTTGTCAAGTCGCCCTCCGGCTATGACCCGCGCCTGCGCCCTGAAAAGGCGCGGCAGCGGCAGCGGAGTGTACTCCTGCGCATGCAGGAGGAGGGGTATCTGGATGAGGCGGCACGACAGGCCGCCCTGGCGGAGGAAGTGCCGATTGCCGAAAAACAGAAGGAAACCTATGCCTACGGATTCTATACGGATACGGTAATCGATGACGCGGCGCGCATTCTGGGGCTCAGCTATCGGGAATTGATGGAGGGCGGATACCGGGTAGAGACCTATCTCGACCCGGTACAGCAGGCATATTTGGAGGAATATGCCGCGGCGGCGGAAAACTTCCCAGCGGCGGCAGAGGATGGAGAGCCCTGCCAATGCGCAGCGGTACTGCTCTCGGCCAAGACCAATGGGATCGCTGCGCTCGTGGGCGGACGGACGCACGAGACGCGCCTGGCCTTTAATCGCGCGCGGGCGATGCGGCGGCAGCCGGGGTCTGCCATCAAGCCGGTGCTTGTCTATGCCCCGGCGATCGAATACCTGCAATATCAGACGACCAGCCTACTGCTCGACGAACCAGAGGATTTTGACGGATACACGCCGCGCGACGCGGGCAATACCTATCGCGGATGGGTCACGCTGCGCGACGCGGCAGCCTATTCGCTGAACCTTCCGGCGGTGCGGCTGCTGCGGGAAGTGGGCGTCGATCGCGCCAAGGGATATGCGAGCAGCGTGGGCATCCCCTTTGCAGAGCAGGACGCAAACCTTTCGCTGGCGCTTGGCGGCTTTACGACGGGCGTGTCGCCGCTGGAACTGGCCGCGTCGTATATGCCCTTTGCCGCGGGCGGGTACTATGACGCGCCGTCCACGGTGCGCCGCATTTTGGACAGCGCGGGTCATGTCGTCTATGAACGGCCGGAGGCGGCCAAGAGTGTGCTTTCCGAACAGACGGCCTTCCTCATGGATTCGCTGCTGCAATCCGGCGTGGAGTACGGCACCTCCAAGGCTTTGCAGGCGGCGGGTGTGCCGCTCGCGGCCAAGACGGGGACGAGCAGCTATGACGACGCGAGCAACAATAAGGACGCCTGGATCGTGGCGTATAACCCGGAATACATCTTTTGCGGGTGGATTGGCTTTGACAACTCGGATGGCGCGCATTTTTTGGAAAAGGGCGTCACGGGCGGAACCTACCCGGCGAAGATGGCGGCGGGTGTCTTTTCGAAGCTCTATGAGGGGCGGCAGGCGCCGGCGTTTTCTGCCCCAGCGAGCATTGCTGCGGTGGCGGTGGACACGGCGCAGCTGCGGGACAAGCTGACGCTGCGCCCGGCGGTCGAGGACCGCGAGAGTCAGACGGAGTATTACTGCCGGGACAGCATCCCGGAGGAATTGAGCCCCAAGGTGCGGGACATGCAGGTGGACACGGCAGGCGGCAAGCCGCGCATACGCTTTTCCGCGTCGCAGGGCTATACCTACGCGCTGGAGCGCCGCGAGGTCGGCAGGGGTGGGTTTATCCTGCTCACGCGGATACAGGGCGGCGGGGCATATGTGGACGAGACGGCGGAGGCGGGCAAGACCTATCTGTACCGCCTACTGCCCGAGGAGTTTTATACGGCGGCATATGCGGCGGTATATCTGTATATTCCTGCAGATTGATAGGAACTGGAGGAAGATGGAGAAGCAAGCAATCTTCCTCCTTTTGCTTTCAGCCTCTGCAGACTGCCCCGGGAACAGCAAAAACTCTTGCCTTAAAAGGCGAATAAAGCGCAAAAAAAGCATCCGTTCCCCCTAGGCAAATGCGGATACTTTCTATATAATAAAAGATATAGAATACATATATGCCAAGATAGAGGCATTGTGTAAACAAAGGAGGAGGAAGAGGAATGAAAAAGGCTTGGATTTCCCTGCTCGCGCTGGTGCTGGCGATCGCGTATCCATTCACGGCGTTGGCGGCGACCTGGGACAATGTGGATACAGCGGAAAAGCTCAAGGAAGCGTTTGCGGACACGGACGCGGCCGGTGTCATCATCAACCTGAGCGGCAACATCGATCTGTATCGGGCGCTGGAGGCGCTGGAGGGGCAGACCTATGTCATCAACGGCACAACCTATGTCTTGGCCAATGTCTCGCTGAAGGGCGGCGGCAAGGGCGGCAGCGTGACCATTAACGGCGATGTGGTCGGCAAAGAGAACAAAGACGCCCTGCGGGTGGACGACGAGGTGCATGTCACGGTGAACGGCAATGTGGATGCCAGCGCGTCAGACGATTATAATGGCGTCGATGCACAGGGCAATGCGCAGGTGACGGTCAACGGCGATGTCAAGGGGTGTTATGAAGGCATCGAGGCCGATGACAATGCGCAGGTGACGGTCAACGGCGATGTGTCTACCAAGAACGACGACGCGGTAGAGGCAAAGGACAATTCTCAGGTCACGGTCACGAGCGATGTGACTTCGGAGCGGGGCGAGGGGATCAATGCCCGGAATAACGCAGAAGTCACGGTCGGCGGAAGCGTCCGTGCCGGGGAAGAAGGTATCGATGCGCAGGGTGACGCCAAGGTCACGGTCGCGGGCGATGTCGTTGGCGGCAGCGGCGACCCGGACGAAGTGGATATGGACGATCCTTCCGGGTATTCGGACGGCTATGACGCTGTGCAGGCGGAGGATAATGCCCAGGTCACGGTCGGCGGCGATGCCGTGGGCGGCAATGTGACGGCGAACCCAGAGGTATCCGGCGAGCAGACCAAGGCCGGGCATGGCGTAGCGATGGATTCCACTGCGAATGTGACGGTGGGCGGCAATGCCGTGGGCGGCAGCACGAACGGTGCGGACGGCAAGGGCGGCAACGGCGCATATATCCGTCTGATTTTTAAGGAAGTACAGGATGGAGGGGATATTGATATTGCCTCCTTGCGCGATGCAAACGGCGAAGAAGAGGAAGATATGCTGGCGAACGGTAGCCTGACGGTGGGCGGCGTCATCCGTGGCGGCAAGAATGGCGACAGCACAGACGCGGCAGCACTGTATTATAAATTGCCGAACGAAGTGCTGGAGCAAGACCCGGCACCGAAATTGACACTGGACGACTTTGCGGAGGATCTTGCTCAGGGGCGGCCGATCTTCTCGATCTTTGAAGAGCTCACCGCCCGCATCTATGCCCGGACGCGGTCGGCAGCGCAGCGGGACGCGATGGCAGATCCATTATTGCAGGCGCTTGGTATCGCTTCGGCGGAGGAGCTGTATGCTCTTTCACAGCAGGAAGTGATGGAAAAAATCAACGCGCTTTCTCCGGAAGCGCAGCAGGCGCTCTTGGAAAAGATTGTAGCGGAATACAATGCGCAGCGGGAGATCTACGCGAACAAGCCCATAATCGAGCGGTATCTGGCGATGCGCGCCAAAGAGGCGTTCATGTTGCTTTCGCTCAACTATTTCAAGATGACGGGAGCCACAAATGACGATTTTTGGGCGCCGCTTGCCAAGGCGATGGGCTTTGCCTCGGTGCAGGAGCTGTACCAAACGAATTACGAGAAGACCATGGAGGATTTTGAAAAGCTGCCAGAAGCGACTCGGCGCGAGGTCTTGCAGGCGACCATCGACCTGGTGGGCGAGGTGCCCGAGAACGGCCCGCTTGACGAGGTCTATGTGACGCAGGTCACGACCTGGAAGCTGGAACCCGGAAAGACGCATGCGGACAGCGTGGCCTCCAATGCGGATGATCTGCTCACCGGAATTCTGGCGCAAATGACGCTGTACACCGTGCGTGTCTGCGAATCGGCGCAGGGCACGATCACCACGAGCATCAAGGAGGCGCAGGCCGGGCAGAAGGTCACGGTTACGGCAACCCCGGCGGCGGGCTTTGCCCTGAAGCGGATTTTGCTGAACGGTGTGGCGCTGGTGCCGGAGGACGGTGTGTATTCCTTCCTCATGCCGGAAAACGGCGGTGTGGAGCTTTCGGCGGAATATGAAAGCACGGCGCGCACGGACGAAGTGCCGGTGACAGGCGAGGGCGCTGCCTTGTATGCCTATGCGGCGCTGGCGCTGCTGTGTGCGGCGGGGGTGCTGTGCCTGCTTTCCAAGAAGCGTGCGGAACAGCACTGAGAAAGGACAAAGTAGACAAAACAGGAGAGGAGCGGACGGTGTGCCGCTCCTTTTTTTGCAGCGCTTTGGAGGAAGCAGAGGGCGTTGCAAAACGCCGGGCATGCGGGTACAATAAAAAGAAACCGGGCGTTACGGAGTAGAAATGGCGGCCGGATTGTGGAAATGTGGATAACCGCCCCGCGAAATCGGCGGGAATGCGCGCGGGCGATCCGGCCGCGATACGGGGTAGAGGGTACCTGTAATTTTCGAGAGATAGAGGGGAGTGCGAATGGGAAGAGCGCAAAAGCCGGAAACAACGGCAAAAACGCGGGAGGAGGAACGGCTGCTCGGGCGGATCGAGGAGCTGGCGGCGCGTTCCGAGCGGGGATACGCGACCTATAGCCATTTTTTGAACCCGCATGAACGCGCGTTGGTCGAACCGGCGCTGCGGCGGATGGGGGCGCGGTACCAATGGCTGGGCGGCTATCCTGAGGCGGAACGGGCGATTTTGGCGTTCCTGCCCGACTATCTGGAGGACGCGGGGGAGGATGTGGATTGCCCCCTGTGCCTGTTGGAGGTAGAGGAAAAGGGCAGGCAGTTCGGCCGCACCCTGACGCACCGGGACTATCTGGGCGCGCTCATGAGCCAACAGATCGAGCGCGAACGGGTGGGCGATATCGTGGTGCAGGAGGGGCGCGCGTGGATCTTCCTGCTGCGTCCGGCGATGCTGGCCGTGCGGGACGGCCTGCAAAAGATCGGCAATCACGGCGTGGAAGTGCGGGAAGTCTCCCTCGAGTCCTTCGCAGGGGCGGAGGGGCAAAAGGAGCGCCGCGTGTGCTTTGTGGCCTCACTGCGGCTGGACAGTGTGACGGCAGAGGGTTTCGGCATCTCGCGCAGTCAGGCGGCGGCCGACATCGCGGCCGGGCTCGTCAGCTTGCGGCACGCGGAATGCCTGCGTGCCGCAGAGGAGGTGTGCGCGGGCGATGTGATTGCGCTGCGAGGCAGCGGGCGCATCACCGTGGGCAAGACGCAGGGGCAGAGCCGCAAGGGCCGCCTGTGTTTGGAGCTTTGGCAATGGAAATAGCAAAAAACGCCTCTCACCGGGTCTTGGGGGGAGGTGCTTTTTCGTCGGGACGGTATTCGGCGATATCTTCGAGCGAACAATCGAGGATGCGGCCAAGCTCGCCGAGTGTGTAGGTGGCGGCTGCCGGGAAGCCGCCGCGGGCGGATGCTGGAGAGGCAAAAGTCCGGGAACTCTCCCAGAAATAGGACGGAAAAGGAAAAAGGCCGGGATGGCAGCCGCTTCCCCGGTCTTTTTGTGCAGCGGGGGGAACGAGGCCGCGCATCCTTCCTGCGGCTTGCCTAAGGGAGCGGCCATGTAGCGCGAAAACTCTTTAGAAACTATTATCGAAAACTCCCTTCCAAGCAAGAGGGAATACAAAGCGAGGATACCGCTCATGTATGTATTTTTCTTCTTCGCTGCAGGGGCAGTGTGCAATTTCTATTTTTTCCGGAAGAATTGTTTTCTAGGCGTTGTGCGCATCGATCGTGGGTGCAAGAAGCGGATCCCATCTTGCACCGTGCGGCAATCCACCGATATAGGAAAACCGAAAAACCTCGCCGACCCTTTCTAAAAAAATATAGCACTTTTGTAAAATACTACTTGCCAAGAATGATTTAGTGTGCTAAACTGCTACTACAGTGCAATGGCACAAAAAATTTTCAATATTTGAGAGGACAACACGATGAAACGAGTATTTTTGGCAGTGATGGCGCTCCTCATGGCGGTTTCTATGGCCGCCTGCGGCAAGAAGACAGCGGGGATTGCGGAGGCTTCGGCCGAGGCGCTCAAGGGTAAGCGCGTGGTTGCGGAGCAGGAATCGGCGGGCGAGGAAGTCGTCACGACAGATGGCATTTTCAAGGATGCAGAATACACGGCGGTAGAGTCGCAGGCCAAGGCGCTCATGGAGGTAGAGGCCGGCACGGCGGACGCGGCGGTCATCGACTATGTCATGTCGATCGGCTCCATCGGCGAGGGCACGGACTACGCCGACCTGAAGCTGCTGGAGGACGCGGAATTCGCGCCGGAGGAATACGGCATCGCGTTCCGCAAGGGGTCGGACATGGCCTATGTCGTGAATCAAGCAATCGCGGAATTGAAGCAGGAAGGCAAGCTGCAGGAGATTGCGCAGAAGTATAAGCTGGAGGAGCTCGTCACAGCGGACGCTTCGTTTGACGAGATCGCCGAGAAGGATTCGGATTGGGCGTATATCAAGCAGAAGGGTGAACTCGTGATCGGCATTACGCTGTTTCAGCCGATGAACTATTTCGACGATGCGGGGGAACTCACTGGGTTTGAAACGGAATTCGCCAAGGCGGTCTGCGAAAAGCTGGGCGTCAAGGCGGTATTCCAGGAGATTTCTTGGAACGCGAAGGAAACGGAGTTACAGGCGAAGAACATTGACTGCATCTGGAATGGCCTCACGATCACCGAGGAGCGCGCGGCGGCGATGAGCATCACGATCCCCTATATGCGCAACAAGCAGGTGCTGGTCGTCAAGGGGAAGTAAGCACGGCAAGGGAAACGGAGAAACGGCATGTCTTTTCAACAGATCACCCTCGATTTGCTGGCGGGGTTTTTGGAAAACTGTAAATTGTTTGCGCTGACGCTTTTGCTGGCGCTGCCGCTGGGATTGGTCGTCACGCTGGGGACGATGTGCCGCTTCCGGCCGATCCGGTACCTGAGCCGAGGGTTCGTGTGGATCATCCGCGGGACCCCACTCATGCTTCAACTGTTCGTGGTACTCTATGCACCGGGGCTGCTGTTCGGCGCGCCGGTGCAGTCGCGCATGAGCGCGGCGCTTATCGCATTTGTCGTCAACTATGCGGCCTATTTTTCGGAGATTTACCGCGGCGGCATCGAAAGCATCCCGCGGGGGCAGTACGAGGCAGGGCAGGTGCTCGGCATGACGCGCATGCAGATCTTTTGGAAGGTCATCTGCATGCAGGTCGTCAAGCGTATCCTCCCGCCGATGAGCAACGAGGTGTTGACGCTCGTCAAGGACACCTCCCTGGCGCGCGTGATCGCGATTCCGGAGATTATCCTTTCGGCAGAGCGCTTTGCGGGCAAGGGTCTCATCTGGCCGCTGTTTTACACGGGAGCGTTTTTCCTGCTCTTCTGCGGGGTGTTGACGCTGCTCTTTTCCTGGATGGAAAAGAAGCTGGACTACTATCGGGGGTAAGCATGGCCATTTTGGAAGTCAAAAACCTGTGCAAGAATTTTGGCAACACGGAGGTGCTCTGCGGGATCGATTTTTCCATCGAGCAGGGCGAGGTGCTGGCTATCCTGGGTTCCTCGGGGAGCGGCAAAACGACGCTTCTGCGCAGCCTGAATTTTCTCGAGACACCGGAGGAGGGGCAGATCTTCCTAAACGGCAGCCTGCTGTTCGACTTTGGCGCGCGGCAGCGGCAGAGCGAGGCGCAGATTCGGGAAAAGCGTCTGCATTTCGGGCTGGTGTTCCAATCCTTCAACCTGTTCCCGCAATACGATGTGCTGCAAAATCTCACGCTGGCGGTCAAGCTGCTTTCCGGCGTCAAGCGGTCGCAGAAGGAAGAAGCGGCGCGCATCGACGCGATGGCGGAGGAGCTGCTGGCGCGCGTGGGGCTTTCGGATAAACGGCATGCCTACCCCTGCGAACTGTCCGGCGGGCAGCAGCAGCGGGTCGCGATCGCGCGGGCGCTGGCGCTCAAGCCAGACATCCTCTGCTTTGACGAACCGACGAGCGCCCTCGACCCGGAGCTCACAGGCGAGGTGCTGAAGGTCATCCGGGAACTCAAGGCGCAGCAGACGACGATGATCCTGGTGACGCATGAGATGAACTTTGCGCGCAATGTTGCTGACAAGATCCTGTTTATGGCGGACGGCGTGATCGAGGAAACTGGGACGCCAGCGGAGATCTTTGACAGCCCCAAACGGGAAAAGACGCGGAATTTTCTGGCGAAGATCTATGACTAAACGGCAAAGAGGCGGGAAACCGCCTCTTTTTTTGCGTGTCGGGATCTTTTTGAAAGCGCAGGAGAGAGGGAAAGAAAATTTTAAAAAATACAAAAAAGTGCTTGCAATTCAAAATAGGGTGTTGTATTATAAATGTGACAAAGTTGTAACAACTTTGCGCCTGATCTTGGTTAAAACTTTTTTCTTTTCTTATATATGCAAATTTTACAAAGGGCATCCGTGCAAACGGGTGCCTTTTGTAATGCCATTTAGTCCGCCTGATACGCTTTGCGCATGCTGCACAGGGCGCTTTTTTCGAGGCGCGAGACCTGTGCCTGGCTGATGCCAATCTCGCGGGAAACCTCCATTTGCGTCTTGCCGGCGAAGTAGCGCAGATAGATGATGCTGCGCTCGCGCGGGTTGAGCTTGGAAACAGCGTCCGAGAGGGCAATGGAGGAGAGCCAGCGCTCGTCGGAGAACTTGTCGTCGGACAGGCTGTCCAACACATAGAGCGTGTCCTCCCCGTCCTGATAGATGGGCTGTGAGAGCGAGACAGGGTCAGCGATGGCGTCGAGCGCATAGACGACCTCCTCGGGGCGCATGCCCATTTCGCGGGCGATCTCGTCGATTGTGGGCTCCTGCATGTTCTTTTCGAGCAGGGCATTTTTCACCTGATAGGCGCGGTAGGCCGTGTCGCGCAAAGAGCGGCTGACGCGCAGTAGGTTGTTGTCCCTGAGATAGCGGCGGATTTCGCCGATGATCATCGGGACGGCATAGGTGGAAAAGCGGACATTCATCTCGAGCTTGAAATGGTCGACCGCTTTCATGAGGCCGATGCAGCCAATCTGGAAAAGATCATCCATATTCTCCCCGCGCATGGAAAAGCGCTGCACGATGCTCAGCACAAGCCGCAGGTTGCCGCGGATGAATTCCTCCCGCGCCGCCTTGTCGCCTGCATAGATTTTTTGAAAATATCCGGCGAGCTCCTGCTCGGGGATGACGGGAAGGCGGGAAGTGTCGACGCCGCAGATTTCCACTCTTGAAGCCATGTGCATTCTCCTCCAAAGAATTTTCTGCGCTTAGCATGGCCTTCTGCGGGGCAAAGTATACCCGGCCGCCGGGGGAAAGATTGACGATTCAGATCAATTTTTGGATGTCCGTGCGGATGCGGCGGATGATTCGCTTTTCCAGGCGCGAGATGTAGCTCTGCGAGATGCCAAGCCGGTCGGCCACCTGCTTTTGCGTGTGCTCGCCATACGGGCGCAGTCCAAAGCGCATACGGATGATCTGCTGCTCGCGCGGGGGAAGCGTGTCGATCGCCTCCTCGATGAGCCGGCGCTCGACGCCGCCCTCAATCTCCTGATACACGGCGTCCGGTTCACTGCCGAGGATGTCCGAGAGAAGCAGCTCGTTGCCGTCCCAGTCGGTGTTGAGCGGTTCGTCGAGCGAGACCTCGTTTCGGGTCCGCGTGGTGCGGCGCAGAAACATGAGGATTTCATTTTCAATGCAGCGGCTGGCATAGGTGGCGAGCTTAATGTTCTTGGAGGCGTTGAAGGTATTGACCGCCTTGATGAGCCCGATGCTGCCAATGGAGATGAGGTCTTCCAAATTGATGCCGGTGTTGTCGAACTTGCGGGCGATATAGACGACGAGGCGGATGTTGCGCTCGATGAGCGCCTGCCGCACTTCGGTCTGTCCCGCGGCCAGGCGGCGGATGAGCTCTGCCTCCTCCGGCTTGCTGAGCGGCGGCGGGAGCACCTCGCAGCCGTGGATATAGTATAGTCCCCGGCGGCGGGGGAACAGGGCGGAAAACAGGGAAGCGAGCTTGGCGAACAACCGGTTAGCTAGACGATTCATAGGCTTTCTCCTTGGATAGGGTGTGAGATGTTTTGAGGGGCGAAGGCGGCAGGATGCAAGCGCAGGTTTTGCCCGAGCAGCGCCTCGCCCGGCGAAGCGGGGGAGAGGTCGGCGAGCGCAAGGTACGCCTTGACGCGGTATACGCGCGCCCCGTCCCGGAGGGTCAGGTCCTCCGGCGCAAAGGCAGGGAGGATGGCCTCCCCGGCGGCGGTGGCACAGGCAAAGCTGCGCATGGGCAGGCTCGATCGCGCGGGGTCGAGCAACGCTTCCGCTTCCTCCGGCCGGAGGTGTGGCAAAACGGCGTTGCGTCGGACGACGATGACGCTTCCGCCGCCGGCGTCGCAGAGGCCGTTGCCGGTGTCGAGCACGGCGCGCAGGCAGAAGCGCCGCCCATAGAGCGAAAAGCACAGAGTATAGGCGCGCTGCGGCCGCGGATAGGACTGCCGGAGCAGCAGCTCGTAGAGGAGGCAGAACAGGCAGAGCCCCGCAAAAAACAGGCGGCGCGGAAGTGCCCCCGCCGCGGGACAGGCGCACCGCAGGCTGAACAGGACGCCGCCAAGCAGAAACCCGGCAAGCAGGAAGAAGCCCACGCGCCGCAGGTACAGCCGAAGGGGGCGTGCCCCGAGCGGCAGGCAGAGGATCGCCGCCGCAGGCAGCTTGCACACGATGGCGCGAAGCGGCGGAAGAAGCGCGGCCAGCATGCCGTAGACTCCGCCAATCGCTGCCCCGGCCGCGACGCGGGACAGGCGCACACACCGTTCCGACAGGCGGCTGCAGCAGCACAGCAGGAAGAAATCCAACAGAAAATTGTCCAAAAACAGAAGTTCTACATATATGCGTTTCATGACGGTATCCTTCGGTGATGAAGTAAGTCCTATAGTAACCTATGGCAGCTCCGGAAAATGTAGAACCCGGCCGCCCGTCCCCGGCGAATTGCATAGAAAAGAATTGAGAAATGGAGAAAATCGGGGTATACTATAGGCTAGATAAGTTCTTTAAAAATGGCAGAATAGAGACAGAGGTACGCAATATGACGCTGAGAAAGACAAAGATCGTCGCGACGCTTGGGCCGGCGAGCGACACACAGGAAAAGATCATGCAGCTCATTCAGGCAGGCATGGATGTGGCGCGTATGAATTTTTCGCACGGCACGCACGAGGAGCAGCTCGGCAAGTTCCGGGCGCTGCAAAAGGCGCGGGAGACGCTGGGGCGGCATGTCGCCATATTGCTGGATACCAAGGGGCCGGAGATTCGCCTTGGTTTGTTTGCGGGCGGCAAGGCGGAACTTCGCCGGGGCGGCCTGTTTACCCTGACGGGGGAGGACATTCTGGGCGACGAAAAGCGGGCGAAGATCACCTATCCGGACCTGTACCGGGATATCCGGCCGGGGCAGTGCATTCTGCTCGACGACGGCAACATCGAGCTCCAGGTGGAAAAGGTCGAGGGCGGGGACATCTGCACGCGCGTGGTGACCGGCGGGGTCATTTCCGACCGAAAGGGCGTCAACACGCCGGGCGTGCACTTAAACCGCGAATACTTAAGCCAGGCCGACCGGGAGGACATCCTGTTCGGGTTGGAGCATGGGATGGACATGATTGCCGCGTCCTTTACGGAAAGTGCGGACAATGTCCGGGAAATGCGTGCCTTTTTGCGCGAAAACGGCGGGGCAGATATCCCGATCATCGCCAAGATCGAGAGCGAGCGTGGCCTCGCCAATGCAGAAGAGATCCTGCGCGAGAGCGACGGGATTATGGTCGCGCGCGGCGACATGGGTGTGGAGATCCCGCTCTATGAAGTGCCGGTCATGCAGAAGAAGCTCATCGCCATGGCTAACCGGGCGGGCAAGACCGTCATCACGGCGACGCAGATGCTGGAAAGCATGATGAACAACCCGCGCCCGACGCGGGCGGAGAGCACGGATGTGGCCAACGCGATCTATGACGGCACGAGCGCCGTCATGCTTTCGGGAGAGACGGCCTCGGGCAAATACCCGGTCGAGGCGGTCAAGATCATGGCATGCATCGCCAAGCGGACGGAAGAGGATATCAACTATGCCAAGCGGTTTTTTGAGTCGGTAAAGCAGACGCACAGCGTGACCGACGCGATCACGCACGCGGCCTGTACGATGTCCTATGACCTCAAGGCGGCGGCCATCCTTGCCATGACCAAGTCAGGCAAGACGGCCGAGTTGGCGTCTAAGTTCCGCCCGGAGGTGCCGATCATCGGTTGCGCGACGGACGGGCAGGTGCTCCGGCGGCTCAACCTCTGTTGGGGAGTGGAGCCAATGGGTCTCCCCGAATGCGATTCGGCGGACGAAATGTTTTCGATGGCCATCGCGCAGGCAAAGGCCAAGGGGCTTGTACAGGCGGGCGATCAGATCATCATCACGGCGGGCGTGCCGCTCGGCATCCCGGGGCTCACGAACATGCTCAAGGTGGCGGTGGTCGAATAAGCGGCACATCCTGCCGGCGCGCCGCATAGGATAGAAGCGAGAACTGCTGTGCGGAGGCCGGGGAATGACGCGGTATTGCAAACTGAAACAGAAAGAGGTTGTCAACATTGCCGATGGACGGTCGCTCGGGTGCATCGCCGACCTGCTCATCGAGGAATCGAGCGGGCAGATTCAGGCGATCGTGCTGCTTGAAAGCTGCGGCTTTTTGGGAATGTGGAAGCCCAAGGAGCTCATCATCCCCTGGCGCAATATCTGTAAGATCGGCGACGATGTCATTCTGGTGGAAACGGATCTGGGGCTGTGCCGGGCATAGCCTCGGCGAGGAATTGAGGAAAGACGATGAAATGCATTTATTGCGGGCATCCAGAGAGCAAGGTGATCGATTCACGCCCCCTAAACGAGGGCGACACGATCCGGCGGCGGCGCGAATGCCAAAAATGCGCGCGGCGCTTCACAACCTATGAAAAGGCGGAACAGATGCCCGTCATGGTGGTAAAAAAGGACGGAAGCCGGGAAGCCTTTGATGTGGAAAAAATCCAGCGGGGCATCCGCAAGGCCTGTGAAAAGCGGAATGTTTCGGCGGAGACCATCGAGAGCATGGCACTGGAGGTAGAGGGCCGGGTGCAGCAGATGGGCGAACAAGAGGTTTCGGCGCGCCTGATCGGCGACCTAGTGATGGATGCCCTGAAAAAGGTGGACGAGGTGGCCTATGTCCGGTTCGCCTCGGTATACCGGGAATTTAAGGATGTCGACACATTCCTGGCGGAGATTGCAAAATTGGTTTCGGAAAAATGAAGTATACAGAATTTTTGGAACGGGCGCACCATGGGTTTGTGCGCCGGGAATCGGAGGGCGTCGTGTATTTTGCGGCGCCGGCGCTGGAGGAGCTCGGCTTTTTGACGCATGGGTTCACCTCGCGGGTGGGCGGGGTCAGCCTGCCGCCGTATGACACGCTCAATTTGAGCTTTACGCGCACGCCGGATGCGGAGGCTGTGCGGGAAAACTTCCGCCGGGCGGCTCGCGCATTGGACATCGCGTTTGAAAAGCTGGTCGTGTGTCACTATTGCCACGGCAGCAACATCGAGACCGCGCGCACAGAGCATCACGGCATGGGGATCACGCGGGAAAACACGCTGCCGTTTTGCGACGGGCTCATGGTGGTGGACGCGGACACGGCGGCGGTGACGCTGCACGGCGACTGCGGGGCGATTTTCTTTGCCGACCGGCAGGGGCGCGCGGCGGGGGTCTGCCACTCCGGCTGGCGCGGCACGCTGCAAAACACGGTGGCGGCGTGCATCCGCAAGATGCAGGGCGTGGGCGTCGAGGGAAAAGACATGCTCTTTGCCATTGGACCGTGCATCAGCTGGCCGCATTACGAAGTGCAGGAGGACGTCGCGGGCAGGTTCCGCCCCGAATACCCGGATGCAGTGAAGGAGCGGGACGGGAAGGTGTATTTGGACATGGAGAGCGTCTTTGCCGCGCAGCTCTACCGGGCGGGCATTCCGCCGGAAAATGTCACCTTTTCGCACCTGTGCACATATTCTGACAGCAGGATGTTTTATTCGCATCGACGGGATGGACAAAACGCGGGCGCGATGGGGTCGTTTATCTGCCTAGGGCAGTGAGGGACGCGCCTGCTCGCCCGGGGTGCCTAGGAGGGGGTACGATGATTTATTTGGATAACGCGGCGACGACGCGGATGCGGCCGGAGGTTCTGGAGGCGATGCTGCCGTATTTGCAGGATGCTTTTGGCAACGCGTCGGCCGGATATGCCCTGGCAAGGCAGGCGCACGGCGCGTTGGATGCAGCGCGGGAACAGATGCGCAGCGCGCTGCACGCCGAAAAGGCGCGGGAGGTCTATTTTACCTCCGGTGGAACAGAGAGCGACAATTGGGCGATCAAGGGTGCGGCCCTCGCGAACCGGCAAAAAGGGCGGCATATCGTGACAACGGCGGTCGAGCATCACGCTGTGCTGGAGACCTGCGAGGCGTTGGCGCGAGAGGGCTTTTCCCTCACCTACCTGCGGCCGGACGGGGAGGGGCGGATCTGCCTTGCCGACATCGAGCGGGCGGTGCGGCCGGATACCGTGCTTGTAAGCGTCATGTGGGCGAACAACGAGGTCGGGACGGTGAACCCGGTGGCCGAGATCGGCGCATTTTTGCGAGAGAGGGGCATCCTCTTTCATGTGGACGCGGTGCAGGCGGTGGGACACTTGCCAATCGATGTGGTGCAGGCGAAGATCGACCTGCTCTCGCTGTCGGCGCACAAATTCCACGGCCCGAAGGGAGTCGGGGCGCTGTATATCCGCGAAGGTGTGCGGGTGGCCGATTTGATGGACGGCGGCGCGCAGGAACGTGGACGCCGCGCGGGGACGGAAAATGTCGCGGGCATCGTGGGCATGGGTGAGGCGATGCGCCTCACAGAAGAGGAGCTTTCGACGGAGGCGGCGCGGCAGTCGGCGATCCGCGACCACATGATCCGCCGGGCGCTTTTGGAAGTTCCAGGTGCGGTGCTCAACGGGAGCCGGGAACACCGCCTGCCCGGCAATGTCAACCTGTCCGTCCCGGGCGTGCGGTCGGAGGTCACGCTGTTCAAGATGGACATGGCGGGGATCGCCTGCTCGGGTGGTTCGGCCTGTACGGCGGGGGCAATCGGGGCCTCACATGTGCTGCTCGCGATGGGGCTGCCGGATGCGCGCGTGCAGTCGGCGATCCGTTTCAGCTTTTCGCGCGATACGACGCGGGAGGAGGTCGACGCGGCGGTGGAGGAACTAAAGCACATCGCGGCGGCAAAAAGATAGCATAAAGCGGAAAAAATTGCACAGAGTATAAGCAAATCTCACAAGGGAGGATCTGCTGTTATGAAATGTGCAGCTGCTTTTTTGGGCGGGATGCTGGGCGCTGCGGCGGGGATCGCCGCCATGCCCTATGTCAAACCGTTCATGCGCAAGAGGATCAAGATGCTGAAAAAGACCATGCACGGCGTTGCCTGCAAATTCAGCTAAAAACAGAGCTGCCAAAGCAGCTCTGTTTTTTGTTCAAAAAAACGCCGCCGGACGCGGGGAAGCGGTTGAAATCCACTGCGAAACCGTGTATAATGGGCGATATACAAAGGAAAAGTGTTTTTTCTGGGAAAGGAGCAAAGGATGAAGGAGATGCAGGGACAGACGACCCGCTTCGCCCGGACGCGGGATCTGGAAAATCCAGTGCGGGGGATTCTGCGGCTGGTCTGCGAGGCGATGCAGGAAAAGGGCTATGATCCGGTGAATCAGATCATGGGGTATCTGGCGAGCGGGGATCCCATCTATATTACGAGCCATAACGGCGCCAGGAATTTGCTCACGCGCCTAGATAAGGACGAGATTTTGGAAGAGATTACGGCGTTCTATATCGAGAGTTTGACCGGGGAAGAGGAATAAGCGTGGCGGCAAAGCGTTGGATGGGCCTGGATATGGGCGACAAGCGGATCGGCGTGGCCGTGACGGATCTGTTGATGCTGACGGCGCAGGGCGTGGAGTCCTACACCCGCACCGAGAGCGAAAAAAAGGACATTGCGCATCTGTGCGAGCTGTGCCGGCAATACGATGTGGGAAAAATCGTGTGCGGACTCCCAAAGAACATGAACGGGACACTGGGGCCGATGGCGGAAAAGGTACAGGCCTTTGCGGAAAAGCTCCAAAAGGCGTCGGGGCTGGAAATCGTCTTTGAGGACGAACGGCTGACGACGGTGTATGCGGAACGGCTGCTTTTGCAGGCGGATATGAGCCGGCAGAAGCGCAGAAAAGTGATCGACAAAATGGCGGCGGTGGCGATCCTACAAAGCTATATGGATCGGCATGCCGGCCCAAGAATATGAGGTACTACGATGAACGAAGAAAAGAACTTTCCGGAACAGGAATTGGAAGAAGATGGCCTGATCGTCCTGCTGGACGAGAATGATAACGAATTGAATTTTCAAATGATCCTGCCGTTCGAAAACAACGGCAAGGCCTATGTGGCGATGGAACCGGTCGGCGAAGTCCCGGGCTTTGAGCCGGACGAAGTGCTCATCATGGAAGTGATCGAGGACGAGGAAGGCGAGGCAACCTTGCAGCCGCTCGAGACCGAGGAAGAGCTGGAAGCGGCCTGGGAGGTCTTTGAGGAGCTGTACAATGCGGAATGTGACGGCGACTGCGAGGACTGTGACGCCGAGGATTGCGACGATCGCGAATAAGGACATGGCTTTTGCAGAAGGCGCGCGAAAAATGCGCGAAACCTCTTGCAAAAGCCTTTTTTTTCGGATATACTTAAATAGATAACGCACTTTTGCTGTGCCCCGCCTCGTGCCCGAACCGGGTGGGCGGGGAAAAAGGCAGAAGGTGGCAAACGATCTAAGGAGGACATATCTATGTCAGTCATTTCTATGAAGCAGCTGCTCGAAGCAGGCGTACACTTTGGCCATCAGACCAGACGCTGGAACCCGAAGATGAAACAGTACATCTTCACCGAGAGAAACGGTATCTATATCATTGACCTGCAGAAGACGGTGAAGAAGGTCAACGAAGCGTATTTCTTCATGCGCGATGTCGCGATGGAGGGCAAGCCGATCCTGTTTGTCGGCACCAAGAAGCAGGCGCAGGAATCCGTCGAAACGGAAGCGAAGCGCTGCGGCCAGCACTATGTGTCCAACCGTTGGCTGGGCGGCATGCTGACCAACTTCAAGACCATCCGCACGCGGATCGAGAAGCTGGAAAACATTGAAAAAATGGAAGAAACGGGCGACATCAACCTGCTCCCGAAGAAGGAGATCATCAAGTTGATGCACGAAAAGGAAAAGCTCGAAAAGAACCTCGGCGGTATCCGCAACCTGAACGGGATGCCGGGCGCTCTGTTCATCGTTGACCCGAGAAAAGAGAGAATCGCCGTGTCCGAAGCGCATAAGATGGGCATCCCGGTGGTGGCAATCGTCGACACGAACTGCGATCCGGACGAGATCGATTACCCGATCCCCGGCAACGATGACGCAATCCGTGCGGTCAAGCTGATCGTTTCCAAGATGGCGGATGCTGTGCTGGAAGGCAAGCAGGGCGAGCAGATGGACGAAGAGGAAGCACCGGCGGAGGAAGTTGTTTCCGAGGAGCAGGCGGAAGCAGAAGCTGCGGAAGCGATTAACGAAGAAGTCGCTGCGGAAATGCAGGCGGCTGCGGCAGAGCAGGAATAAGCGAAGCGTTTAGGAGGAAACTATGAGTATATCCGCAAAAGATGTAAAGGAATTGCGCGAAAAGACCGGCTGCGGAATGATGGACTGCAAGAAGGCTCTGACCGAGGCGGGCGGCGACATCGAAAAGGCGGCGGAGATCCTGCGCGAAAAGGGTCTGGCTTCGGCGGTGAAGAAGGCTGGCCGGATCGCGGCGGAAGGCGTCGTTGCGGCCTATAAGGAAGGCGATGTCGCGGTTCTGCTGGAAGTCAACTGCGAAACCGACTTCGTGGCTAAGACCGAGCAGTTCAAGAGCCTGGTCAACGACATTGCAAAAATCATCGTCAAGGAAGCGCCGGCGGATGTCGACGCGCTGATGGCGGCGCCCTGCGAGGCGGGCACGGTCGAGGACATGATGAAGAACGCGGTCGCGACGATCGGCGAGAACATGAAGATCCGCCGTTTCGCGAGAGTCGAGGGTTTCACGGATACCTATATCCACCTGGGCGGCAAGATCGGTGTTCTCGTGCAGACGGATGTAGAGCCGGATGCGGCGGCAATCCACGATGTGGCGATGCAGATCGCGGCAGCGCGCCCGACTTATATTTCTAAGGAAGATGTCGACGCGAACGAGATCGCGCACGAAAAGGAAATTCTGCGCGCGCAGGCGCTCAACGAAGGTAAGCCGGAAAAGATCGTCGACAAGATGGTCGAGGGCCGCATTCAGAAGTATTATAAGGAAGTCTGCCTGCTGGAGCAGCCTTTCGTTAAGGACGACGATATGAGCGTCGCCAAGATGATCGGCGGCCGCTTCCAGGTGCTGAAATTCGTCCGCTATGAGATGGGCGAGGGCCTGGAGAAGCGCAACGAGAACTTCGCAGAAGAGATCCAGAAGCAGATGAACGGCTAACGCCGGGCATTTGTCGGCAGTGATCGGCGAATAAACGAAAACAAAGCGTCGGGAAAACTTCCCGACGCTTTTTTCGTGCCTTGCCGAAGTATGGAACGCAAAAACGGCTTTTTGCTCTGAAAGGTGAAGGAAAGGGCAAAGGTGTCAAAAACGCGCATTTTTTAGGGGCTTGCCCAAATGGGAGCGCTTTGTTATAATTAATGCGAAATCAATTCTTTGCAGGAATGCGCCCCATCGACGGATTGCGGGCTGGACAGGCAGTTTTGGGGCATGGCGAGAGCGTGCCCTTTCTTTTTGCAGGCGGATTGTTGCAGCGGGAGGATACAAAAATGGCATATAAACGGGTAGTGTTGAAGATCAGCGGCGAGGCACTTTCAAACGGGAAGGAAAACATTGATTTTTCCATCGTGAAAAAGGTCGCGGCACAGGTGGCGGAGCTGGTGCGTATGGGCATCGAGGTCTGCGTGATCATCGGCGGCGGGAACATCTGGCGCGGCCGGCAGGGCAAGGAGATGGATCGCGTCACGGCGGACCATATGGGCATGCTGGCGACAGTCATCAATTCGCTGGCCTTCCAGGATACGCTGGAGTCCATGGGTGTGCCCACGCGGCTGCAAACGGCGATTGAGATGCGGCAGATCGCAGAGCCCTTTATCCGCCGGAAGGCGATGCGGCACCTGGAAAAGGGACGGGTTGTGATCTTTGCCTGTGGCACGGGCAACCCGTATTTCACAACGGACATGGCGGCGGCGCTGCGCGCGGCAGAGATGGAGGTCGACCTTATCCTGCTCGCCAAGAATGTAGACGGGATCTATGACAGCGATCCCAAGCAGAACCCGAATGCCAAGAAATATGCGGAAATCTCCTACCTCGAATTCATTTCCGAGGGCTTGCAGGCGATGGATACGACGGCGGTGACGCTGTGCATGGAAAACCATATCCCGATCCTGGCCTTTGGGTTGAGCGAGGAAAACGGCATCATGCGCGCGGTCCGGGGAGAGCCGATCGGCACGCTCATCCACGACGACACGCTTGTCAAATAAAAAGGAATCCTTTACAATAGGAATAGAACTTAAGGCAAGATAGAACCCTAGAATCGGAGGTATTTTACGATGGCACTCAACCACGAGGCAGTAACTAAAGCGGAAGAAAAGATGAAAAAATCCATCGTTTCGCTGGAAAACGAATTCACGACAATCCGTGCGGGCCGGGCGAACCCGCAGCTTTTGAATAAAGTGCTGGTCAATTACTATGGTACGCCGACCCCTTTGCCGCAGATTGGCAACATCTCTGTGCCGGAGCCGCGGCTGCTCACCATTTCTCTGTGGGACGCCAGTATCATGAAGGAAGTGGAAAAGGCAATCCTCGCGTCGGATCTTGGGCTCAATCCCTCGAACGACGGCAAGGTAATCCGCCTGCTCTTCCCGGAACCGACGGCAGAGCGCCGGCAGGAGCTGGTCAAACAGGCGCGCAAGACGGCAGAGGATGCTAAGGTTGCCGTGCGCAACATTCGCCGCGACGCAATCGAAGCGATCCGTAAGGATAAGAAGGCGAATTTGGTGACCGAGGACGATGTGGCGGC
>CAOKKG010000022.1 GCA_948468985.1 uncultured Eubacteriales bacterium
GACGGCTTTCTTTGGTACTGGACTTTGCCGGAGGTTGAAAAACCGATTGAGAATGCTCTCGTATCCTTTCCGCGGCTCTATTTCGTGCCCACCACCTTGCGGCCGCGTTGCGCCCTGTATTTCGAATCGGCGAGCTTTTCCCGCCGCACCTCTTTGCCCGCACAGTAATACACCTTATAGGAGGTGTAGGTTTCTCCTTTCTGCCGCGGTACCTCGACCTTGGAAAAGCCCTTCTCCTTCGTACCGTCATAGACGACCTCCATCTCGCCCTCGGGCTCGATGTCGCCGGTGTGCTCGCTTTCCAGCTTGATCTCGTCAAAGTCCGCAAACGGCAGGGCATAGACCTCCACGCACACCTTCGTGCCATCCTCAATCCAAGCGTGGATAAAGGCGTCGCCCTCCGTGTTGTTCTTCCACCGGAAATCGATCGTCCCCGTGTTGATTGTCGCGTCCAGCCCCGTCTTTACATAGTTCACCTTGGCCGAATGGCATCGCCGCGCCGTGACCTCTAAGTCCGCCTTGGCCACCGCATTATATAGCGTTGTCGAGACCTGGCACACGCCGCCGCCAGGCTGGTCCTCCCGCTGTGCGCCGCCCTCCACGATGGCCGGGGCAGGCAGCCATCCGTTCGCCGCCGTGCGGTCGCCCAAAATCTCGTTCATCGAGCATTCCTGCCCGGCATACAGCAGGTGCCCATCCAGCAGGGCAATTGCCTTTTCGATGTTCTTGCCGCGATTGTCCACCGTCCCGCCAAAGGAGGTCTCTGCCTTGGCGCGGCGAACCAGCCCCGGTGTGATGTCTGCCAGCTTCCGCTCTGGCTCGATCCGCTCTACGGGAAGGACGAACACCGCGACCTCCCCCTCCTGCACGCCCTCGCGCAGCGCAGATACCGCCCCCGCTTCGGACAGGGCGCGCCCCGCCTGCTCCTCGTGATAGATAAGCTGCCCATCCTGTGCCTCCAGCCAGGCGTCCGTTGCGAGGGTGTCATATCTTGTTTTCCATTCGGCCGCCGTCTGCCGCGCCTGCGCCTCGTCCAGGCAATAGGAAAGTGAGCTCTCCTGTCCCGCGGCCAGGCGCTCAATCTCCGCCTTCAGCTCTCCATAGCTCCCCTCGCGCCCCCAGGCATAGGCCGCCTGGGCGCTGGCCGCGCAGTCAATCGAAATGCCCATCGCCGCATACGATGCGCGCCGCTCCTCTCCATCCAGGCAAAAAACCGCCTCCTCTGCGGCAAATTCCTCCGCCAATGCTTCCCGAATCGCCTGTTCCGCCTGCGCAGGTGTGAGTCCGCCCACCGCGACGCCGCCCACCGTGATGCCCTCGTGAATGACGGGCGAGTTCACCCACGCATCGCGCTGCACCTTTTTCTGCCGCGCCATCTGCATGCCAATCGCCGCGGCCGTGCCGCCCACAATCAACAGGGCGCAAAATATCCAGATCCAAGTAGTTCTCTTCTTCATATTCATGTTCAGTATATTGCATTGCGGAAAATTTATGAGTGAACTGCAAACTTTTTTGAAATATCCGGAAAAAAGTGTTTTCCCGCGCGCGGGACGAGGTATTGTCGATTGATTTTTGTGCAAAATTATGCTATGTTCATATTGCCGTAGGAGGCACTCCTCCAACATACGGCGATTCCTGGAATTTACGAAAAGAGGTGTTTTTTATGCCAGGACCTATCCAACACGGCGGTGGTGGCGGCAGCTTTGGCGGCCCGCGCGGCGGCGGCCCCAGAGGGGGTGCCCCGGGTGGTCCCGGCGGCTTTGGCGGTCCCCGGGGCGGTGGCTTTGGCGGTCCCCGCGGGCCCAGAGGGTTCGGTGGCCCCCGTGGCGGCTTTGGCGGCCCGCCGCCTCCCCCGCGCGGTGGCGGTTGGTTCCATCGCCCGCCGATGGGCCCCCCGCCGCCCCCGCGTCCGTATCGCGGCGGCGGCTGCCTGGGATGCCTTTTGCCCACCCTGTGCGTGATCGTACTCATCGGGTATTTGCTGATGCGCATCCTCTAACAATGGATGGGGACGTCAGGAATTCCTGACGCCCCCTTTTTTTTGCGCTCCTTTTTGTTTAGCGATTTCACCTATCCTTCTGTGGCGCAAAGAAATGCGCCTGCGCATAGGCAAATCGTTCATGGAATCGCCCTTCCGGCCGCAGTATGTCGAAGGCGTGCATATCCGAAGGGTACACATCTACCTCTGCCGGGACGCCGCAGGCGCGGAGCCGTTCGATATAGCGGACAGTCTCCGCATAAAACGGTTCCCCCTTGCCTACAAAGCTATCGGCGGGCGGCAGCCTAGAAAAATCCGTCAACCGCGCCGGGGCGGCATCGGGGGAAAGATTCGTCCGATCCTGCCCCCGCAGGTAGCACCACCACGCAAAGTGGTTCTTCCGCGTGTTCCACACCCGGCCGTAGTTGTCGCGGGAGCTTTCCGTGTCCCTGTCGTCCAACATGGGGCATCGCGGCATCTGAAACGCAAGATTGACACCGGTATCCCGCGTCCGGATGCACACCGCCGCCGCGGTCAAATCCGACATAGCAAGCCCCTCTCATCGCCCCGCACGCCAACTACCTTCCCGGCGCGGCGCCCGGCAATCTTCACCGAACCTGCCCGTCGCCCGCGATCAGGTACTTATAGGTCGTCATCTCTGCTAACCCCATCGGCCCGCGCGCATGCAGCTTCTGCGTGCTAATGCCAATCTCTGCGCCAAAGCCGAACTCCCCGCCGTCTGTAAAGCGCGTCGAAGCGTTGACATACACCGCCGCCGCGTCCACCCGCTGCTGGAAATAGTCCGCCGCGGTCAGATCCCGCGTCACGATCGCCTCGGAATGCCGGGTCCCATAGGCATTGATATGCGCCACAGCCTCCTCCAGGCTGTCCACCACCTTGACGGCCAAAATATAGTCCAGAAATTCCGTCCGGTAGTCCTCCTCCGTCGCGGGACGCATCGTGGGGACAATCTCCCGGCAGCGCGGGCACCCCCGAAGCTCCACCCCCGCCGCCGAAAGCCGCGCCGCTGCCACCGGCAGGAAGGTCTCCGCGATGTCGCGGTGCACGAGCAGGTTCTCGATTGCATTGCATACCGACGGCCGCGACGCCTTGGCGTTGAGCACGATGTCCACCGCCATCTCGAGATCGGCCGAGGCGTCCACATACACATGGCAGTTACCCACGCCCGTCTCGATCACGGGCACGCGCGCATTCTCCACCACCGTGCGGATGAGCCCCGCCCCGCCGCGCGGGATAAGCACATCGATGTATTCCCGCAGCGTCATGAGATAGGCCGCAGCCGCGCGATCCATGCTCCGGACAAGCTCGATCGCCCCCGCCGGGAGGCCCATTTCCTGCCCAGCTTTTTCGGCGATCTCTGCCAACGCAATGTTAGAGCAGAGCGCCTCCCGCCCACCTTTTAGGAGGACGGCATTGCCCGTCTTGAGACAGATGCCGATCGCGTCGATCGTCACATTCGGCCGCGCTTCATAGATCATGCCGACCACGCCAAAGGGCACGCGCCGCTTGACCACGCGGATGCCGCTTGGCATCGTGCCGCCGCCCAATACCTCACCCACCGGGTCAGGGAGCATCGCCACCTGCCGCAGCCCCGCCGCCATGTCCGCAATGCGCGCCGGGTCGAGCGCCAACCGATCGAGGAATGCCCGTCCGCGCCCCTCGGCCTCCGCCCGGGCCAGGTCCTGCCGGTTGGCCCGGAGGATGTCCTCCGCCCCGGCCTCCAACGCCGCCGCCATTGCCTCCAGCAGCCGCTGCTTTGCCGCCGCCCCCCACAGCGCCAATTCCTCACTCGCCTGCTTGGCCCGCTTGGCCTGCTGCAAAATCTGCTCCATTTTTCCCCCTTCCGCCGCGCTGCGCGGCCCAGCTAAGCTGTTTTTTCCTATCATACCGGAATTTGCCGCATTTCTCAAGCGGGAATGGAGATTCTTGCCAAAAATTCTTTCCTTGCGCGGCGCTGCGCTCAGCCCGCCTCCGCCCCGCTCACAGCCTTTGCCGCATATGCCTGCGCCGCTTCCAGCGAGGAAAAGACCTTGCCGCGGGACAGCGCCTGCTCCTCCGCAAGGGAGAGCGCCCCTGCGCGGAGCCCAAAGGCCAACACCCGCTCGGCCTCCTCGCTGCCCAGCAGGTTCTGATAAATCGCCATCCCTCCCTCCTCAAGGTAGGCCACATAGTGCGCAGGGCAATACGTGTTGAGCCGCCGCGTGAGCACCACCTCGCCCTTGGAAAACTGGGTGATCGAGTCGGGCGCGATCTGCTCGTGCAGCTCCTGCCGGGTGCTGCCCACATAGGCGGCCGGCATGTCCTCCGTCTCTTCCAGCACATGCGCGCAGAGCAGATACTGATACCGGTAGGTGAGCTTCGCCGAGAGCGCGATATATTCCCCGTCTGCCGCGTCTGCCGGCTGCACTTCCAGGGAGATGTCAGGCGCCTGTACCGCCGCATACGCCCCCGCCGCCGCGCACAGCAAAAAGAACACACCCACCACAATCCATTTCTTCTTCATAAAAAAACGCACACCATCCTTTCGGATAGTATGCGTTTCCTTCATTTCGTTTTATTCGTCCATCCGGCAAAGCGCCCCGCGGAAGACCTCTTCCAGCGGCCGATCCGCCTTGCCGTGCAGGATCCGTTCTCCTTTCCAGAACACGGCGGGCAGGTAATAGTAATCCAGCTGCCGCGCCTCGCCCCGCCCGTCGCGGAGGAAAGCAATCTCTACCCCCGGCCGCGGCCGGAAGTGCGAAAGCTCCTGCCGCAGCGCCTCACAATAGGGGCAATCCGGCTTGGTGACGACGATCAGCTTCATACAAAGCCTCCTTTCGCAGTGACAAAAAGGGATCTACCTTTTGGCAGACCCCCTCTTGTATGTACGGCTTTATTCCTCTTCCTGCATTTCCGCATTGTGATAGACATTCTGAATATCGTCGTTTTCCTCCAGCATATCCAGCAGCCGGTCAATGCTCTCATACAGCGCCGGATCGGGCGAAACGGTGTTCTGCGGGATGCGGCTCAATTCTGCCGAGGTTAGTTTGTACCCGGCGGCCTCCAGCGCCTCGCGCACTTCGCCTAGCGCCGCGACCTCCGTCGTGACCTCAAACGCGTCGCCCGCGTCGGACACATCCTCGGCGCCCGCCTCCAGCGCCGCCATCATGAGGGCTTCCTCGTCGACATCCCCGTCGTTTTCGACGGTGATCAGCCCCTTGGTGTCGAACATCCACGCCACGCAGCCCGACGCGCCGAGCGACCCGCCGTTCTTGTCAAACGCGTGGCGGACATCTGCCGCCGTCCGGTTCTTGTTATCCGTCAATGCCTCCGCGATGACGGCCACACCGCCCGGGGCATAGCCCTCATAGACGATGGTCTCGTAATTGATATTCTCGCCTTCGCCCGCCGCCTTTTTGATGGCGCGGTTGATGTTTTCGTTCGGCATGTTGTTCATCTTTGCCTTGGCGATGCAATCGCGCAAACGGGAGTTGGTGTTGGGATCCGGCCCGCCGCCTTCCTTGATCGCCACTGCGAGTTCTCTGCCAATCTTGGTAAAGATCTTACCTCTGGCAGCGTCTGTCTTTTCTTTCTTTCTCTTAATCGTGGACCATTTGGAATGCCCGGACATCTGCTTTGCCTCCCTAACATTTTCTTTGGAAATTAACTAACTGATTTTATCATACGCACCCGGTAAAATCAAGGGATAAAGTTGGAAAAATCGGACAGGTCGGCCACATTCGCATAGGTCTCCGGCACCGTGCCGATAATCACCGCCTCGCTCACGAGCACCTCGGTCTTGACCTCCACGAGCTTGGAGGTCGCACCGCAGATCATGCGGATCTTCGCCTGCAGCACGATAAAGATCTTGTACCGCGTCTGGTTGATGCCTGCCGTCTCGAACTCGGTGTAGAACCCGGCCGTCGCCGTCCCCGCCTGCTGGATACGCACGCGGACCTTCGGTCCCTTGCCCGAAAACAGGCGCGAGCCCAGGATGTTGCCGAGGGGGATCTTGACCGAGCTTTCGGTATACGCCTCGATCCGATCCTTGGCCGCGATGGCGCAGCGGTTGGCGATCTCGTTAATGGCCATGGTATCCATGCTCAGCATGGCAATCCGGTTTTCCGCATCCTTTTCCACACGGATGAACTGCGCCTGCATGTTCTGCCCCGCAAGGATCTCCTTCACCGCGCCGTTCATGATGCCGAGCGCCTGGTTCGAAACGAGCGCCTCCCCCTGCATCATCACATTGGGCATGAGCCCCGCGTAAAAGGCCGCGTATCCGCCCGCCAGCATCGCCAGCAGCACGCACAGCACGAGGATCCTCCGCCCCCGTTTTCGCTTTCTCTTGGGGCGCATCGCCGCCTCCTTCCCGAAAAGTAAACTTTCAAAAACGCGTGTCAAGCCAATCTATCTGTGTTATAATATGCTATATTATGATATTCGTGCCGCCTTTTCCGGCGGCCGGGAGGAACTATGCAGGAAAAACCCAATGCGTTTCGCGACTTTTTCAAAAGGATCGGCGTTTTTTTTAGAAATCTGACAAGGAAGTGCAGCACAGCTATCCGCTCCGGCTGGGCGCGTGTGCGCGCGCTCTTTTCCGGCAAAAAGAAGGCGGCGCAACAGCCCGCCGAGGCGACAATGCTCTATGACGCGGCGGAGATGCAGAAAAGTACTTCCTCGCCCATCGTGCTTTCCGAAAAGTGGGAAAAGATGTTCAAGCCGCACGACCGGGAGCCCTCCTTCGCGCTCGGCCTGTTTTTGACAACAGCCAAAATCTTCGCGATCTGCCTCGTACTCGTCCTGGTGGCGGGGGTCGGCGCGGTGTTCGGCGTTGCCAAGGCCTACCTCGGCACCACGCCGGAGCTCGACCTGGTCGAGATTAGCGACAACGACCTCACTTCCTATATCTATGACTGCAACGGGCAGCTGATCACGACCTATGCCGGTGTGGAAAACCGCGACTATGCCACGATCGACGAGATCCCGAAGCATCTGCAGCAGGCCGTCGTCGCAATCGAGGACACCCGCTTTTACTCGCATCAAGGCATCGACTTCAAGGGGCTCATGAACGCCTTTGTGGGCAACCTCACCTCCTCCTCCGTGAGCGGCGGCAGCACAATCACACAGCAGCTCATCAAAAACAAGCTGCTCACGACCGAAAAGTCTTATAAGCGCAAGATCCAGGAAATGAGCTTGGCGCTGCAATTGGAAAAGGTCTATTCCAAGGACCAGATTCTTGAGGCCTACCTAAACTCCATGCCGCTCGGCGGGCGCAACTATGGCGTCAAGGCCGCGGCGCTCGACTATTTCGGCAAAGGGTTAGACGAACTCACGCTGCGCGAATGTGCCTGTCTGGCGGGCGTCACGCAGTACCCGTGGCTGTACAACCCGCGCCGCGCAATGTATGTCACCGGCAAGATGGATCAACTGAACGCCCGTATCGACACGGTGCTGCGGCGCATGTACCAGAGTGGCTATATCTCCAAGGAGGAAATGGAGGCCGCCATGGCCGACACCATCTCCGTGCAGGAGCATTCTGTCGTGTCCGACCTCTATGACATGCCGCACTTTGTGGAATATGCCATCTATGATGTCGTGACGCACCTGTTGAAAACGCGCAACCTGGAGGACACGACGGCCAACCGCAACGCGATCAGCAACGAGCTGCGCACGAGCGGGTATCACATCTATACGACCGTCGACCCGAACATCCAAAACACAGTGCAGCAGACGCTTTCCGCGGCGAAATACCCGAAGATGTCGGAGGCGAACAGCGTCATTGTGCATTCCGATGGCAGCGAGACGATCCAGCCGCAGGCGGCCGCCGTCGTGCTCGACCAACACACGGGCGAACTCAAAGCCATCGTCGGCTCGCGCGATGTCCCCACAACACAGAAATCCTTAAACCGCGCCTATCAAAGCCGCATGCCGGTCGGTTCCTCCATCAAGCCGATCACGGTCTATGGTCCGGCATTCGATGCGGGATGCGGCCTCGGGACGATCATCGAAAACATCCCAGTGGCGATTCCCGGATGGGGTACCGCAGCCGGATACCCAAAGACCAGCACCGGTACCTATGGCCCCACGCCCATCCGCACGGGTATCGTCAAATCTCTGAACATCGTCGCCGCGCGGACGCTCATGACCAAGGTGGGGATCGAGAACTCCTATAATTACCTGGTCAATCTCGGTGTATCTACCAAAGCACTCAACGCCGATGGCGTCGGCTTGGCGCTCGGCACGAGCGGCATCACCGTCATTGAGATGGCAGGCGCCTATGGATGCATCGCCAACGGCGGCACCTATCTGGAACCCCTGTCCTTCAGCAAGGTCGTCGACAACAACGGTAACACCATCCTGGACGCCAACGAGGTGCGCGAGACCCGGCAGGTGTACAAGCCGTCCTCGGCTTACATGCTGGTCGATGCTCTCACCAATGCGGCCAACAGCGGCACGGGCTGGCGCGCCAAACTGTCCGGCATTACCACGGCCGGCAAGACGGGCACCAACCACGGCAACCGCGGCGTATTCTTCGCGGGCATGACCGGCTATTACACGAGCACGATCTGGATCGGCCACGATGAATACAAAGCCCTGCCAAGGGCATACGGCGGCGACACAGCGGCCCCGATCTGGAAGACCTATATGCAGAAGATCCATGAAGGGCTGTCCAACAAATCCATCCTGGAAGGCGGCGCGGGCTCCTATGGCGTCGTAACCAAGAGTGTCTGTTCCGTCTCCGGCAAGATCCCGCACGAGGGCTGCCCCACGAAGAGCGACTACTTCCCGAAGGACGGCGGCCCGACCGAGTCCTGCGACATGCATGTGAGCGCGACCATCTGCTCGGTCACGGGCGAGCTCGCGGGCATCTATTGCCCGGCAGATGTGCTCCAAAGCGGTTCCGGTGTATATATCCCGGCGGATTCGCCCTATGCAAAGCTCTCGCAGGAGCAGCTCAAGGCCATCTTCCCGAACCTGCTCACGGTGAGCAGTGGCAGTATCGAACAAGATTCCTCCAAGCGCATCTGTTCCTTCCATACTTATGAATGGGCGGTGGAGCAGGAACACATCAACGCAGCCAAGACAAGCGGCAACGCCATGCTGGAACAGGCGAACGCCTTCCTCGAAAGCTATGAATCTGTCCTCCAGCCGGAACAGGTGAACAACCTCCGGAACGCCATGAACACGCTGCGCAACAAGATGAACGCACAGGATCCCAAGGCGGCGGATATCACCAACGCCACGACTTCGCTATCCAACCTGCTTTCCACCATGCAGGAATATGTGAAGAACCTCCCACCGGAGCCGACACCCAACCCGCCGACGCCCAACCCGCCGACACCCAACCCGGAGGGATAACACACAAAAAACCACCGAACCAAACTTCGGTGGTTTTTTTATTTCGGCGCTTTGCCAGGCGCGTAACCCAAAAGGCTCGCATCGGCAGGACAAACATTGCCGCATCTTTTCCCCGCTCGGCCATAGCTCCTCTCGGGGAAAATTTCCCGACACATGTTTTCGCACGGTTTAGAGGTACCTTATGCAATCCGAAATTTTCTGTCTGCGGGACGCCCCATTTCTTTTGGGACAGGCCACCCCATGGTTCCATGGAAAATGGAATATCCCCCTCGCCGCCTATCGACAGAGCATAGCGGACAAGCCTGTGCGGCGTCTCGCCCGTCCCGGCGTGCTTCCTTGCCACGCGGAATGGCCGTATCCGCAGCGGGTTGGGCGTGATCGAAACCGATACAAAAAACAGGAGCGCCCGCGCAAATCCCGCACGAACGCTCCTGTTTTCTCACTTTTTCGACGGATATGCGGCCGTCTGGCTCACTCCGACAAGACCAACGCCGCCGCTTCCGCAAGCAGCGCCACCTCGGCCTCGGCCGAACCGTCCCCGAGCTCCAGCGCTACATCCGGCGCAACGCCCTGCCCCTGGATTTGCCGGCCGTTCGGCGAGACATAGTACGCCGTCACCAGCTTGACCATGCTCCCCGTCGAAGGCACCTTGAAGATCGCCGTCGAGGCCGCCTGCCCGCGTGTCGTCTGTCCTGCCACCTGCGCTCGGCCGCGATCCTGCAGCGCCGCCGCAAAGACCTCAGCCACACCGGAGGTCGCGCCGTCCGTCAACACCACGACCGGCAGCGTGCTTTCCACCTCGGCATCCGATTCCCAGCGCATGCCCTCCTGGCCCTGGCGCACGCTCGTCGCGATCTGACCCTTGTCGAGCAGCAGGTTGGCTGCCTCCGCCGCCTCGCGGATATACCCGCCGCGCACCCCGCGCAAGTCGAGCACAAGCGCCTCCGCCTTCTCCTCCTGCATGCTCCGAAGCGCCGCCGCCAATTCCTCCGCGCAATTCCCGGTGAATTCCACGATGCGGATATACCCCGCCTTGTCCGTCGCGGTGCCGGTATAGACCACCTGCACCGCCGCCTCCGTGCGCACGAGCGTCTGCTCCTTTTCCTGCGCGCCGCGCTTCAACCGGAGGGTCACGCTTGTCCCCTCTACACCGCGGATATAGCCCAGCGTGATGCCGATCTCCTTGCCATAAGTGGATTTCCCCTCCACGGACAGAATCGTGTCACCCGCCGAAATGCCCGCCTCATACGCGGCGGTATCCGCAAAGACCTGCCTGACCACCGGGTATCCCGTCGACTCGTTCCATTCCAAAAGCATGCCCTGTGCGATGAAGGAGCCGTCCAACTGCTCATCGAAATAGGCGTCGTATTCCTCCGCCGTATAGAACGCGGAATACCCGTCGCCCAGTGCGCGCATCATGCCGCCGACCGCGCCCTGCACGAGCGTTTCCTGCCGCGCGTCCGAGATCTCCTCCGCATAATGCTCCGCCAAAATCTCCCGCACATTTTTCAACTCGTAATACTGCATCAATTCGGCATAACTGTCGTTCTTGAGGTAGATCTCGCCCGTGCTCATCTTGTGCTTCGTCACTGCATAGGTCACGATGCTGGATACGGCTGCGACCACCACGATCACCACCACCGCCAAAAACCACTTTTTTTCCTTCTGCATACTTCTCCTCCTCCGGCGCTATTTCGCAAGGCTCAATGCGGCGCGCAGCGCGCACAGATCCTGCCGATAGACCTCCTCCAACGCTCGGTTATAAATGATGCTCGCCGGATGATAGAGCGGGAACACCCGCTGCCCCGCCTCCGTACGCTGCGCCGTCCCGTGCATCTGCCCGATCGTCGCTTCCCGGCCCAGCATCGCCTGCAGGGCCGTATTGCCGAGCGTCACGACCCAGCCTGGCCGCAGGATGGCAATCTCCCCTAAGAGGCAATCCCGGCAGGCCGCAATCTCCGCGCGCGTGGGCGGCCGGTTCGCGCGCCGCCCGGTGGCCCCCACACGATACGGCCGGAACTTCACGACATTGCTGATGAACAGCTGCTCGCGCAGCAGCCCGGTCTGCGCCAAAAAGGCGTCCAGATTCTTGCCCGCCTTACCCACAAACGGGCGGCCCACCTTCGCCTCCTCCGCCCCGGGCGCTTCGCCCAGGAGCAAAATCTTCGCCTCCACCGGCCCCTCGCCCGGCACGATCGGCTCCTGCATGCCCTGCTCGCGCATCCTGTCCGAAAATGCCGCATACAGCGCCAAAAGCTCGTCCATCTTTTTATTCTGCATCCGTTTCCTCCTCCAACAACCGCCGAATGACCTTAAAATCCTCCCAGGCGTCCTTTTTCAGATCCGGGTTGCGCAGCAACGCCGAGGGGTGATAGGTCGGCACGAACAGAAAGCCCTTGCGGTTATAGATCTGCCCGTGGATGCGCCCGATGCCGCTCTGCACCTTTAGGAGGTTCTGCACCGCGATGCGCCCCAGAAGCACAATCACCCGCGGGTGGACAAACCGCACCTGTTCGCGCAGATAGGGCAGGCAGGCCTCGGCATATTCCGGCCGCGGGTCGGCATTGCCCGGCGGGCGACATTTGACGATGTTGGCGATATACACCTCGTCGCGCGTCAATCCAATCGCCCCCAGCATGCGTTCCAAGAGCTGCCCGGCCGGCCCCACAAACGGCCGCCCCGTCGCATCCTCCGTCGCCCCCGGGCCTTCGCCCACAAACATGAGGCGCGCATGCAGGCTGCCCTCGCCAAAGACGACATGCCTGCGTGTCCCGGCCAGGGCGCATTTTTGGCATTGCAACGCCTCGTCCCTTACTTTTCTAAGATTTTCATACATTGCATTCACCGGTCTTTATTATACCAAATTTTGCAGGATAGGGAAAGCCGGTTTTGCATCAAAGCAGCACGCGCAGCACACACAGCAGGCTCAGGCCGGGAAGCCCCAGCGCTGCCAGCACGCACACCGTATACCCATTCACGGCGATGGGGGGAAACAGGACACTGCCCACGGCGTTCCACGCGGAAAGAAAGGCCATCGCCAACACCGGCGCGCACAGCCCCCGCACCAGGCGCGGAAAACGCGGCACCAACGCCTGCCCCAGCACCCATAAAATTGCCAGCACCCCGGCCAGGAGCAGCGCCTCCTCCATCCGCGGCGCGTTTAGCTGCATCGCGCCTCACAGGAGCGTTTGTTCATGCGTCTCCTGCGCCTCCCGCCGCTTGAGCATCCGCCAGATCGAAAGGTACCGTCGCTTGGCCGCCTCTCGCCGGTAAATCGCAAATTCCATCCACTGCGGACTGGAAAATTCGTCCGAAAACTGCTCCGCCGCACGCCAGGCTTCGAGTGCCCGCCGCGCCTCGCGGCGCAAAAATTCCTGCATTGCATCCATACGCATCCTCCCAGGCTATCCTATGCCGGAAAGCGCGCCCGCATGCCCGATCGTCCCGCATCAAAAAGGGAGGCCGTCCTCCCGCCTCCCTGTTTCCTCTTAGAACGGCCGCCGCCCTTCGAGCGACTTCATGAGCGTCACATCATCGGCGTATTCCAGCTCTCCACCCACCGGCACACCGTGCGCGATGCGCGTCACCTTCACGCCGAGCGGTTCCAGTAATTGATGGATATACACCGCTGTCGCCTCGCCCTTGACATCCGGATTGGTCGCCAGGATCACCTCTTTCGCACCCTCCCGCACGCGCGCGAGCAATTCCTTCACGCGGATCTCGTCCGGGCCGATGCCGTCCAGCGGCGAGATCACCCCGCCCAGCACATGGTACACACCCCGGTATGCGCGCCCACGCTCAATCGCCATGACATCCCGCGCGTCCTTGACCACACAAATCGTTCCTTTATCGCGCCGCTCGTCGGCACAGATGGGGCAGACCTCCCGATCGGTCAGGTTGCCGCAAATGGCACAGTGCCGTACCGCGAGCCGCGCCGCATACATGTCCTGCGCAAACTGCTTGACCTCGGCGGGGTCCATCTCAATCACCCGGTAGGCCAGCCGCGCTGCGCTCTTTGGGCCGATCCCCGGCAGTTTGGCGAACCATTCCTGCAGGATGTTCAATGCCTCGATACTGTACATCGCTTAAAAGAGCCCCCCGAGGTTCATGCCGCCCGTCACCTTGCCCATCTGTTCCTCTGCATAGGCGTCCGCCTTTTGCAGCGCCTCGTTGACGGCCGCCGTGATGAGGTCTTCGAGCATCTCCACATCCTCTGGGTCCACCGCCTCGGGCGCAATCGTGACCTTCTTCAGCTGCTTGCTGCCTGAAACGACCGCCGTCACCACGCCGCCGCCCGCGCTCGCCTCGATTTCGGCCTCGGCCAGCTCGTTCTGCACCCGTTCGATATTCTGCTGCATCTTCTGCGCCTGCTGCATCATGCTCTGCATGCCGCCGCGCCCACCCATGCCGCCCATGGGGAATCCTCCGCGTTTTGCCATTTCAAAAGCTCCTTTACCTGCGTATTTTTCGTCGTTTGTCAATCTATTATATCAATAATGTCCTCTTCCGGCAACTGCTCCGCCGCTTCGCGCAGCGTCACCCGGATGTTCTTATACCGCCCAAACTTCGCCTGCATCTTCTGCTGCATCTCGCGGTGCCGCTGCTCGCTCTCGGCCATCATGGCAAAGAGCGAGCTCGACGCCTGCAAATAGATGGTGTTTGCGTCCTCCCCCGTGAGGGTCAGCGCGCGCAGCATCGGCTGTGCACCCGGGTCGTCCGCATAGCTTTCGCAGATCCAGCCCCAAAAGCTCTCCTCCGGCTCTGCCACCGGGGCGGAAGATGCCGCCTGCCGCACGGGCTCGATTGTCCTCCGGCCCTCTGCGGGAGTGTCCGCCCGCTTTGCCACGGGAGCCTCCTGCGTTTCCTGCGAGGTCGCCGCCGGAGCTGAGCTCTCCGCGGGGAGAGCCTCCGCTGCCCCCTGGACTTCCGCCGCACCGGGAGCGGCCTGCGCCACCGTCACCGGGACGCCCGCCGCCACGCGCCGCGCCAGTGCGGCCAGCTTGTTCTCGATCCGCCCGGCCTCCTCTCGCCAAAGCGCGCCATCGCCGCCCGGCTCAGCAAGCGGCAGCATCGCCCGCAGGATCGCCGTCTCTAAAAGAATCTCCGGCCGCGGGGCATAGCGCATGCGCGTCTGCGCCTCGGAAAAGACCTCCATCCCGCGCAGGATTGCCTCCTTGCTCATCCGCGCCGCCTCCGCCGCCCAGGCATTCTGTTCGCCCGCGACCTTGCAGAAGAGCATCTGCTCATAGATGTGCAGAATCTGCGCCGTGACCGCGCCGCACTCGATGCCGGAATCCAAAATTTCGCGCATCCTGAGGAGCGTCTCTCCCTCGGCATAGTCCAAAAACGCCGCCCAAAAGCGATGCATCGCCTCGCCGCTCGCGCGGCCAAGCACGCTGGCCACGATGTCGCGGTCTACCCGCACGCCAAAGGCGCAACATTTTTCCAGAATGGTGAGCGCATCGCGCATCGCGCCCTCGGACGCCTCCGCAATCTCATAGAGCGCATCCTCCTCGGCCTCGCCGCCCGTCGCGCGCAATACCTCCTGCATGCGCTCCACCACCTCGCGCCGGTCGATAAACTTGAAATCGAACCGCAGGCAGCGTGACAACACCGTTTTGGGGAGGGCGTCCAGCTCCGTCGTCGCGAGGATGAACACAACATGTGCCGGCGGTTCCTCCAGCGTCTTTAGGAGCGCATTGAACGCCTGCCCGGTCAGCATGTGCACCTCGTCGATGATGTATACCTTGTACTTCCCCCGCGTGGGCAAAAGCCCCGCCTTGTCGCGGATATCGCGGGCATTGTCCACGCCGTTATTCGAGGCGGCGTCCATCTCGATCATGTCGATCATAGCGTCCGAAAGCGCCGCACGGCAGTTTTCGCATACGAGGCAGGGCTCCCCGCCCTCAGGATGCAGACAGTTGAGCGCCATGGCGAGGATCTTTGCCGTGCTCGTCTTGCCCGTCCCGCGCGGGCCGGAAAACAGGTACGCGTGCGCCGGTTCGCCCGCCATAATCTGGTTCTTCAACACGCGTGCGATCATGTCCTGCCCCTTCAGGTCGGCAAACCGCCGGGGGCGAAATTGTCTATACAGTGCTTTATACGCCATGTCTCTTCCTCGTCGTTTCAGATGCTTTTATTATACCAACTTTTGCGCCGCCTGCCTACTGCCGTGCGGACAAAAAAGCGGCCGCCCGCCGGGACAGCCGCCAAAGTGCCTCTATTCAGATCTCGCGTTCCTTGCCCATCATCAAGAAGGCCATCGTGCCCGGGCCGCAGTGGCTCCCGATGACCGGGCCCACATCGACGAGCCAGATCTCCTTGAAATCCAGCCGCTCTTCGATTGCCGCCTTCAAGGCTTCTGCCTGCTCCTTGTTGTCCGCGTGGCACACGACCATCAATTCCTTGCAGATGTCGTCGTCCACATAGTTCTTTTCCACGGTATCCGCCAGGTATTTGACGACCTTCTTGCGGCCCTTGACCTTGTCGAACGCAACGATCTTGCCCTCGCGCGTCACCGTCAGGATGGGCTTCAGGTCGAGCATCGTGCCCAGCGTCGCCGTGACGGCCGAGACGCGCCCTGTCTTTTTCAGGTAGTTCAGACTGTCGACCGAGAAGAAATGCAAGCTGCGCATCCGGTTGTCCAGCAGCCACTGCCAGATTTCGTCCAGGCTGCGCCCGACTTCCTTCTGCTTGACCGCGTGATACACGAGCAATCCCGCACCCATCGCGATACCCAGCGAATCGACGATCTCGATCCGCGCCTCGGGATAGTTTTCAAGCGCCGCCTTACGCGCCATTTCCGCCAATTCGTAATGTGAGCTCAGCTGGCTGGAAAAGCAGATATAGAGGATGTCTTTTCCTTCCTTCAGGATATTCTCGAAAAAGCACTGGATCTCATAGGTCGACCGCGTCGAGGTCGAGGCGCTCGCCCCCGCGCGCAGGCTGGCGTAGAACCCCGCGTAGTCCGTCGTCTTGCCGAGGTCGAAGAGGCTCTCCTTGCCGTCCAGCGTGTAGGGCATGAGAAACACCGGGACATTGTGCGCTTCCGCAAATGTATAGGGGATCTCCGTGTCCGAATCGGTCATAATCACAAATTCTCTCATAAATTCGTTCCTTTCTGTACCTGCTGGGCAGCAGCAAGGCGCGCACGGCGCTCTGCAAGGTATGCTTCAAAGCTCTCCATCGACCTAGTCACGACCAACTCCTGCGGGAAGCCCACCTTGCGCAGCAGCGCCTCGGCATTCGTGAATTCCCCGACATGAAAGCACGCGTGTGCGTCGCTTGCCAAGCTAATCCGCACGCCATATTTTATGCAAGCACGCGCAAATACCTCGCAATTGGACTCGCAGCCCCTGCGCGCCTCAAAGGAATGGCTGTTGATTTCGATGAGCTTGTTCTGCCGCGCCGCTTCCTGCACCACCGTATCGATGTCCACGGGAAAAGCGGGGTTGCCCGGATGCCCCAAAATATCCACATGTGGGTTTTGGAGCGCGCCGCAGAGCGCCGCCGTATTCTCCTCCACCGTGCCCGTCTTGATCACGACATCGTGCATCGAAGCGATGAGAAAATCCACCATCGAAAGATACGGTTCCTCCACCGAGAGCCTGCCGGAAAAATCGATCACATCCGCCTCCACTCCGCGGTAGATGCGCACGCCGCGATATTCCCGCGGGACATTTTTCAAAAAGCGCACCGCCGCCGGCCACCGGCAATCCGAAAGCGCCGGGCTGTGGTCGGTATTGACGATGCCCACAAGCCCTTTTTCCGCCGCCACGGTGACATTCTCAAAGATTGTCGAATAGGCGTGACCGCTTAGATAGGTGTGCGTATGTGTATCGATGACTGCGTACATACTTCCTCCTGCCCAAAAATCATAGAATAAATCCGATTCTCATTATACAATGCCCCGCGCGCAAAGGCAACCCTGCGTTCGGGCACAAAAAAACGCCGTCCTCCCAATGGGAGGGCGGCGAAGAATGTTCGTCACTGCATGTATACGCTGACTTTCTTCTTTTCCTTGCCAAGGCGTTCGAACTTTACGACCCCATCGGCGGTTGCGAACAGCGTGTCATCGCTGCCGATGCCAACATTTTCACCGGGGTGAATCTTCGTGCCTCTCTGGCGAACCAAGATATTGCCGGCTAACACAAACTGACCATCCGCTCTCTTCACGCCCAAGCGCTTGGAAATGCTGTCGCGGCCGTTCTTTGTGCTGCCCATTCCTTTCTTATGTGCCAATGTAGTTACACCTCGCTTTTACACTCGAACTTGTTGTAAGTGGGCTCAGCCAATCGATACAATCTCAACTCTTGTATAAGGCTGTCTGTGACCCTGTTTCTTTCTGTAGCGGACTTTGTTCTTGTACTTGTAGGTAATGACCTTTTTCTGCTTATCCTGGCCAATGACCTTGCCCGTGACCTTGACGCCGTCCACAACCGGGCTACCTACCGTGCAGGAATCGCCATCGACGACCATGAGCGCATCAAAGCTCACTTCTGCGCCGACTTCCGCATCCAGCTTTTCCACATCTATGAATCTGCCGGGCTCCGCTTTATACTGCTTGCCGCCTGTCTTTACGATCGCATACATGGGTTTTCTTCCTCCTGTTTCAGTCTCGCCGTAGAGGTTGCCCCAAAGGACATTATACACCTGTTCCGCGCGGCTATTTTGTATTTTATCACATCAAAAAACGCCTGTCAACCGGCTTTTCCAAACCTCTTCCCCGCTGTGCTATTTCGTAATTCCCGCCCTTGCATTGCTTAGACTGTGAAGGGCGAACAGCAGGAGCCAAATCATTTTGATCGGAAACGATTTCGCTCCGTGGTTAGATTTTCTCGAATACGAAATCCTTTTATTGCTTGGAAAAATAGTTCTTCCGGCGGCCAACCTATGCGACAGGGCATTCTTCGTCTGATGAGCGGCATTCTACGCGAGGATTGAGCTTCACAAGGAAATTCTTAAACGGCTTATGGATGAATGTCTATGTTTACATCCAAGAATCAGCGTCTCTTGCCCTCGTTTTTCGTTTCCTCCGCACGAGAAGAGTGAAAATGATACCAAGGAGAATGCAAACACCTCCATGCATTGCGGCCATCATATAAGAGCCCGTGAAAACAAATCTATCTGCGCCCGACAGCAAGTAGGGCTGTCTATAAGCCTTGCCTAAGGTTATAATGCAAGACATTCCACGATAAAGCCAAACGGCCCCCAGTGCAATACAGGTGGCCAAGCATGTGATTTTGTGTTTCATAGCTCTCCCAAACATAATTGCAGCTCCGTTCTGACTCCGTTATGATAAAAAAAGACATGCCTTGCCCGCGAAAAGTCTTTATCCACCTCAACACAATCAAATTCAGCAAAAGACTTTTCCAATCTTTTGGGCGTATAGAATAAGGTCTGCGTCTTTAGCCTGAATGCCTCATCCACCACTTCGTTCCATAGATGAACAGACCAATAGCTGCAATTTTTCCCGAGAGTCCACTGATCGTTCCGGTCGATGTACGCTTCAATCGTATTTAACTGCGATTCTTGAATCCCTACACTCAATGATTTTCTGCCAACATATCGGCCATATGACGAGATATAGTCCGATTCCAAATTAAAGAGCAGCCCTGGAATCTTAGCAACAGCCCAAACCGAAAAAGTTATCATCTCATCATTTTTAATTTCATAATCCTTTATATACACCGAATGACCGGACCGATTATCAATGGATAGCCAAGTATGACCTAGGCATTTGACAAATGGTTGGGATTCATTGTCCCCATTGAATGTTGTAATCGAAAAAATAATTCCATTCTCCTCGCAAGGAATCGTTTTGGTTTGACTTTCGTAGGTATTGAAGTCAAACCAAAAACAAAAAGTCGCTACGAGTAGGAAAAAGAACACGCAGCGTATTGCCTGCCTTTTTTGTCGTTTCACTTGAGCCCGCTCCTTTCTTCAATCCTGTCCTGCTTTTTTACAGAAATGTGATTTGTCCATAATTATAGGCAAAAATACATTATGGCGCAAGAGCTTCTCTTTGGAGGTATTCCCATCTCTCCTAGAGGCATCGCGCTGTCATCTCTCTGGCGGCGCCAATGTGTATATGGGTGCTCTCTTATTCAAAAGTTGGCGCGCCCTCTTCTCCCCCCTTGCTTGACAAATACATTTAAGAAAGTTATCATAATAAGGAGAGTTGCATTTGGAATTTTTGTTTGAGAGGCCCCTGCCCCTCACCAACACACCTTTATAGGAGGGTCTATACACATGAAGCTCAGAGAAATGTTGAAAGAAAACGGCGCTTTGGAAAGCTTTGATAAGATGGGCTTTGGCGCAGAAAATGTCATCGGCAAGCTGAATGCGGAAACCGACGAACAGTATGCAAAATATCAGTGGTTCAACGGCGGATTCATCGTCCATGCCGTACCGCCCATCGAAATGCTCGAAGCGGGCTATCCGTGGGAAGAATGGTATCGTGACCGCAACGGCGTGTTCCAGCACCATATCCTCTACCTCAAGAAGACGGACAAGTGCGACATGACCTTTGACGGCACCAACCTGCCGCCGGAAGACGGCCACCCGGAACCCACGAAGGGTCATTTCTGGTATCTCTATAACGACGAGGACGCGAGCCTGCTCTACACCCGCTAAGCGCTTCCTCGCATACAACTGATTATCCAAAAAGAAAGCACCGGAGATTTCTCCGGCGCTTTTTTGTTGCCTTTTGTACGGGAAAACTGTGTGCGCGGCCGCACGGCTTTCCCGGGCATTCCGTTTTTCGCGGATTTTGCGGGAAAGCGAGCCCCCAAGGCCCCGCTCCCCTGCCGCATCTTTCCTGCCCCGCTCAGAGCGCGGCAATATCCCGGCAGAGCGCTTCGATGTCCTCCAGCCGGGTCGCCCAGCTCGTACAAAAGCGTACGATCGTCCGCCCATCCGCGGCCGCGCCCCAGATCGAATAGACATACTTTTCCGAGAGGGCCTGCGCCTGCGCTTTCGTCAGGATCGGAAACACCTGATTCGTCGGCGACTGCCCAAAGAGCGGGATCCCCGCCCCGCGGAACGCCTCCCGGAGCGCCGCCGCCTGTGCCACCGCCTGGCGGCAGATGTCCACATAGCGGTTTTCCGCGAACAGCGTGTCGAATTGGATGCCCAACAGCCGCCCCTTGGCGAGCAACGCCCCGCGCTGCTTGATCATATACCGGAAATCCTTTTGATACGCCGGGTTCGCGATGACGAGCGCTTCGCCAAACATCGCGCCGCACTTGGTCCCGCCGATATAGAACAGGTCGGCAAGCTCCGCCAAATTGGCCAGCGTCACATCGTTTTCCGGCGTCGCCAGCGCGTACCCGAGCCGCGCCCCGTCGACATACAGCGGCATGCCATACTTTTGGCACACGATGTGCATCGCCGCCAGCTCCGCGCGCGTATACAGCGTGCCGCACTCCGTTGGCTGCGAGAGATATACCATGCCCGGCTGCACCGTGTGTTCCTGCACCGTGCTCTCCCAATGCGCGCGGCAATACGCCTCCACCTGCGCCGCCGTGATGCGCCCGTCCGTATCGGGCAGCGTCAGCACCTTATGTCCCGTCGCCTCGATCGCGCCGGTCTCGTGCGTCGCGATATGCCCTTCCTCCGCACACAAAACGCCCTGATACGGCCGGAGCAGCGCCGAGATGGCCAAGAGATTCGTCTGCGTCCCACCGACCAGAAAGTGCACCTCCGCCGCCTCACAGGCACATGCCTCGCGGATGCGCATCGCCGCCCGCACGCAGTACGGGTCGTTGCCATATCCCGCTGTCTGTTCCAGGTTGCTGTCCTGCAACACCTGTAGGATAGCCGGATGACACCCCTCCAGGTAATCACACTGAAAATCGATTCTCTCCATTCGTTCCTCCTGTTGTCTTTTCTGCCTTCTTTTAGTGTACTATAGCCGTCTGGCCCAGATCGAAAAGGGCAGCGTTAACCCACGATCTCTGTCCTGTGGAAAATTGCGAATGGCCTCAAAATTTCGCTTTCCCGCCTGCTGGAACCGCAGGCGCAGACCACTTCCCTGCTGTGCACAGAAGCACAACCCTCCTTCATCACCGATGGCGGCCGGTATTGCGCCTATCAGACCCTCCCCCTACAGCAACCGTGCTCCTTTGAAACCTACCGCATTTGCATCCGGCCGGACGGTGCTTCCTCCCCGGATACGCATCTCGAAGGTGCGGAAGAGTCTATCGCCATCTGCGCCGGCGCCGTCGAAATGGAGTTCCCGGGCGCCCGCTATCTCCGGCATACTGGCGATGCATTTCATTTTTCGGCCGATGTACCGCACCGATACCGCAATCCTTTTTCCGAACCATTGCTGCTCTCCGCAGTGCTTTCCTACCGCAGCGCCTATCAAAAATCTCCGCTTTTTGCACAAAACCTCTCCTCCACCAATTTGGAAGAGAGGTTTTTTATGCAATAAGACAATAAAATTGTGC